>CAYVLJ010000009.1:18214-30596 GCA_964452375.1 uncultured bacterium
GAATAAACCAATATGATCTCACCGGGAAGGGTCATGACTTTTTTGAATTCATCCATTTGTTCGCGGATCTTGTCGTTCTCGCTTTCAGGAACGAAACCCCTGAACAGGACGGAGGAAGTACCCATATTGTCATGAATGGCTTCGAAAGGATCCTCGGTTGGCAGGACAACGATCTCGGCATCGATTCTTGATAGTGTTAGCATTTTCGAGATCTCGTTTTTAAGGTTCTCAACGTCAGCTTTTGGTGCTACAGGCCTTAATATACGGATCTTTTTACTGCGCCAATTACGATTTTGCTTCAGTAAAAAGGCCATGAGCAGCGACAAAGGCCCATTTACAGCATCGTTCCACCAGATATTGATATCACCCTTTGGTACGACCCATTTATCCTGCAATTGTTCCGAACGGACAACAAACACAGATTTTTCCATATTTTTTGCAAGATCGAGGATCATGGAGAACACGCCGATATTGTCGGGATCCTGCGTCCAGCCCAGAAGTAGTGTATTGGGTCGCAAACCGCCGATACCGTGTACCTGCAACAGCGCTTTCAATCCGGCGGTAAAATCCTCATCCACCACGACCACCGGGAAAGCCGGGAGTTCTTCTTCGCGAATGAACTTGCGCATGAGTTTTTCAGCTTCTGCGCGACGAACGAAACGATCCTCCAATTCTCCAGTCATGATCTGTGCCAGAGAAACAATGCCACGATCTGCAGAGAATAAACAGGCATAGTGCACCAGATTCGAACGGTTCCATGCTCCACCGCTCATTGCCAGTATGGATGGCCGCCAGTTCTTGGGATGATAAGCTTCCCGTTCAAGCTTCAATAAAGCTTTTCTGGCACGTTGAAAAGCAAACCCTGAGCTCATATCTCCCCAGGAAACAAGGATCTCTTTACGAAGGATGTAAAAATACATAGCTGAAACCATTAATATTGCTATCAGAGCCCACAGGGGTGAGATGAGGAACATAACGGCAAAACAACCGATGGAGCCCAAGAGAGGAATGGACCAGTGCCATAACTTGAAAACCGGTCTGAAGCTGGGATTGTTACTGATGATCTCAAAGAAACATGCCAGATTGACAGTCCCGTAGGTAATCAAAAAGAACATGGTGATGACCGGTGCAATGGTATTCAGATCGCCGATCATGATACCTGCACATGAAATGATAAATGTCAGGATAATGGCCCGGCGCGGCTCGTTCGCAGGACCGCTGCCTTTGCCGAAAAAGTTCATGGGTTTGATAATATTATCTTTACCGAAAGCTTGCAGTATTCGCGGAGCCCCCATCATGGAACCCAGTGCCGATGAAAGCCTGGCGGCAAAAACACCCGCAAAGATCAAGGTGCCACTCCAGGCGATATCTTTCATGACAAAAGTATCGGTGCTTATTAAAGTTTCACGCGAATTGCTGGCTGCCAGCAAAATTGCGATACCAATATAAATGATAGCTGTAAAACCTATGGCTGTCAATGTTCCAAGCGGAATGGCCTTGCGGGGCTCCTTGAGATCCCCGGACATATTCACACCCGCCATAATTCCCGTAACCGCGGGAAAAAATATAGCAAACACGATAAAAGGACTGAAATCACCGGTCCAGGCAGGCTGCAGGTTCATTTGCAAGGTTTCTGGACTTGCTTTCTGCAGAGCACCAATGACAAATGAAATAACGGATATCATTAAGATCGCCAGGATCCCAAATTGTATTTTGATGGTCCAACCCGCACCCACGAAAACAATAATGAAAACGATCACATTGGTAATGAGCGCAACAGCCTGGAATGATAATGTAATACCCGGAAATGCCGAAAAGATGGCTTCTGTAAAACCGACAACATATAAACTGACTGCTATAGCCTGCGCAACATAGAAAAAGATAGCTATAACGCCCCCGAACTCAACACCGAGGCTGCGTGAGATCATAAAATAGGCTCCGCCCCCTTTGACTTGCATATTTGTCGATATGGATGATAATGATAACCCTGTTATCAACGAGATAACTTTGGCAGCCAATAAAATATATAAAGCTCCCCATAAGCCCGCATATCCGACCACGGTTGCATAACGCAAAAACATGATCACGCCGAGAATGGTCAGCACAGAAGGAGTGAACACTCCACCAAAAGCACCAAATTGATGCTTACCTTTATTTGAATTATCAGTTTTACCGTTTGGCATGTTATTCCTAATTTATTTTTACAGGGAGTTATTCATGGTTTACTAATTATAATGATTTTTTCAGGAAAGAAAAATGTTTTTTGATTATGGGTTATGAATTATGAATTAGGGATTTTGGGTTATTGGTTATGGGCTATGGATCAATGCCATCCTAAATAATTATTGTAAATAAAAGAGACTTTTTATTTAAGCAAACAGAATGTCAAAATTATTGTATTTTTTATTACAAACCCTCAATTAAAGTTTTATGGTAAAATAACTTAGATAAAGAAGATATTTGGGGCGCATCCCGTGCGGCACCAACCTACGCGCAAGGCACAGCCAGCCTACGTAGCCGAAGCTACTTCGGCTTAGTATGCTTTCGGTAGGCAGGTGTAAATAAACTTGCCTGTCTTCCGTAGTATCGAAGGATTTCGGGACGAGGGAGGAATTTTCTTTTGCTTCTCTCTTGGGATTTTCTTTTGTTAAGAAAAGAAGGGGTAATTATCATGGTCACCTCAGCGACGGAACCTGCTCCGATGAATATCGGGGCTCAGGGTTGACTGTTGTTATATTTATGAACCCGGGATTTCAACCCGGGTCATCTATGGTTTAAACTTCCATAAAGTCGGGGAATTCTTTTAAAATATTTATTTAGAACAGATGTGATTATGGGTTATGAATTTTGTTTGGTTGTCAGTATTGATGATTTTAGCATCTTCAGGATTGAATTGGCTTTGGGATACATGAAGTCGAATTGTTCTTTTGATAGAAATTTATCATTATACAATAATTCGAGCCAATATAGATTTTCATCGCATTCTTTTTGGGCAATTGCCATTTTATGTACAAAATCAGCTCTGCTTTCAGCATTTTGAGCTTCTCTGATATTAGCTCCTATGCTTGTACCGCATTTCAATAATTGCTTGCTCATGACGTATTCATTTTTCTTTTTTATAAGCTTTGTATACAATTTGATCGTCAAAGAAGCATAATCAAAACTCAATTCCAACAATTCGTTTTTCCTTCTGTTCATAACTTTGAATCCATCATTAATTCATCTTCCATATTCCATAATTCATCATTTATCCATCATTCAACATCCATACTCCATAATCTATACAAAAATTATATTTTTTACTATTCCGTTAATACACATGTGCCCCACATCACATATTGGATAATCCCCTAAGATTTAAAAAATTGTTTGCATATTTGTGGGGTATTGTGTATAATTGTGGGAGATAATGGGTTATTATCTCATCTCAGAAGGAAAAAGGAATAGGTAGAGTGGGTTATACGGACTACACAGGCGAATTCAATTACTCGGTCGACAGCAAGCATCGTGTCAACATTCCATCACGATACAGAAAGATAATGGCCGAAAAAAACGTCAGTGAAGTAGTCATTTCAAAGGGTTTTGATTCAAATCACATTGATGTTTATCCACTGCCCAAGTGGATAGCGCTACGTGATAAGATCACGGCCTCCATGCAATTGGTCAATCGGACACACAGAAATTTCCTGCGGCAATTCACACAGAACGCCAGCCATTGCACACTGGATAGCCAGGGCCGTATTATGCTGACACCCAAACTGATGGAGATGTGCGGGATCAAAGATGGCGGCAACGTCATGATAATCGGCATGATCGACTTTATGGAGATCTGGGACCCTGACGAATTGAAGAAACACGAAGAAAACACCCCTCTAACAGACAGTGATTTTGAGAAGCTTGAACAATTGCCATTAATCTAAGGGTGATTATGTCAATCTCGTACCAGCATACGCCGGTATTGTTGAATGAGACGATCGAACATCTCATCACAACACCGACCGGAACGTATATTGATGCAACCTGTGGTTTGGGTGGACATTCGCAAGAGATATTAAAGCGTTTGAGTCGCAAAGGCGATCTTTTTTGTTTTGATATCGATCCACGGGCGCAGGCATATGCAAAGGACCGTCTCTCCGGGTACGGGAATGTTCACTTTATAAACTCTAATTTCGAAAAGGTCAAAATGGCCATGTTCGCCGAAGGTGTTGAACACATAGACGGCATTCTCTACGATCTTGGCGTTTCTTCCATGGAGATCGATTCTCCGGAACGCGGTTTCAGTTTTATGCACGACGGTCCCCTGGATATGAGAATGGGGAATTCGGAAGTAACTGCCGCCGATATTATCAACACTTACTCCAAAGAAGACCTTACAAAGATATTCCGGAAATACGGAGAAGAGAGATATTCGGGTCGAATTGCAGGACGTATCGTAGAAACACGCCCTTACCATCGTACCCTCCCGCTTGTTGATTGTATAAAAAGCATTATAAAAGGACCATACGTAAATAAAACACTGGCAAGGATATTCCAGGCATTGAGGATCGAAGTCAATCATGAACTGGATGCGATCAGGAAGAGCCTTAAAGATGCACTGGAAATGATGAATTCCGGCGGACGAATGGTTGTGATCTCTTTTCACTCACTCGAAGACAGGATCGTCAAGCAATTTTTCCAGGAAACTGTTACAGATTGTATTTGTCCACCTGAAGTTCCGATTTGCGTGTGCGATCACATAGCAGTTGCCAAAAAGATCACGAAAAAACCGATCATTCCGTCAGAGGAAGAGATCAGAAACAACCCAAGGAGCCGGTCGTCCAAGTGCAGGGTGATAGAAAAGCTATGAGCATGAGTATCAAGACACATCACGATGTGGAAAAAAAGAAGTTGCTGGATAACAGGATCATTTTCTTATTTATTCTTCTTTTGCTTTTTGTGTCTACGCTTGTTGCCTATATGTATATAAGGAACGGCCTGGATTCCCTGATCGCAAGCAATCTGACGATCAAAAGCGATAATGATCAGCTCCAGCAGAAAGTCATTTATCTTGAAAGCGAGATCATTGACCTTACAAGACCCGGCCAGATACAAAAAAACGCCAAAGAGCAACTGGGTATGGTCAATTCGACCCCCCAGGCAGATGTTATATTCGTAAAGAAGAAAAAATGATCGAAGAGATGAAGAAATCGCGGGACCCCTATTCACTGCGCGTTGCGACAGTAATGATGATCATTCTGGTCTTTACGGGGATCGTTATGGTCCGTCTTTTTGCGATCCAGCTGTTTAATTCCGAAGGATTGAAGGGGTATGCGGAAAGCCAGGGTATGCGAAGCGAAGATATTTTTCCCGAACGTGGTCTGATCCTTGATCGAAATGACAATATCCTTGCAAATAATATCATCGAATATAATATCGGGGCAAGATACATTGATCTGCTTGAGCCGGAAAATTGTTTTAAAGCACTGGCGCAAGCCTTTGACAAAACACCTGAATACTATCGCAGTCAATTCAAAAAAGAATCTTCATTTTACATGCTGGAAACTAAGGTCCGTCCCGAGATCGTAAAAATACTGCGTTCGGAAAACTCCTGCCACGGGTTGAGTTACGACAAAAAAATGAGCCGTATCTATCCTTATCAGGATGCAGCCGGTCAATTGCTGGGATTTCTATCCAGTGACGGTGTTGCACAAACGGGTATTGAGAGATACTACGATGATATATTAAAAGGAGAAAAGGGCCGCCAGATGATCCAGAGGGATAAGCGCGGCAATATCATAACTTTACAAAATTCGAACAGCAAACCGGCCATTCCCGGCGGCAAGGTCAAAACCACGATCGACATCGAATACCAGGTCATTCTTGAAGAAGAAATTGCCGCTGCGGTCAAACGCAGCAATGCCAAGGGCGGAATGGGCGTTCTTATGGATCCAAATACGGGTGAAGTGCTTGCCATGGCCAATTATCCTCCATTTGACCCCAATGAAGTCAGGAATTCATCTGCGGATATACGTAAAAATCGTGTGATCGCCGATCAATTCGAACCCGGTTCAATTTATAAGTTCATCCCGGCCTCAGCAGCACTTGAGAACAACATCCTCTCCCCTTCCTCCAAGATCTTTTGCGAAAATGGTGAATGGAAAGTCCATGACAGGATCATCCATGATACGAAAGAGCACGGCTGGCTCACACTTGAAGAAGTCATTATCTATTCTTCCAACATTGGCGCCGGTAAGATAGCGGAACAGGTCGGCAACAAAACGATCTATGATATTTCACGAAAATTCGGCTTTGGCGAACCTACGGCTATCGGACTATGGAATGAAAGCGGAGGATTATTAAAAGCCCCGAAAGATTGGAGTTCCGTTGGACACACACAGCTTGCCATGGGACATGGTGTTGCTGTGACTTTAATGCAAATAATGTCGGCGTATTCGGCCATTGCCAACGGCGGAACCCTTCTTAAACCTTTTGTTGTCTCACAAACATATAATGAAAAAAACAAACTTAAAGATGAATTTACCAGAACACCTATCCGTCAGGTTATCAGTGAAGAAACCGCCACAACGATACAATATATCATGGAAGATGTTGTAAATATTGGGACCGCCACCCGGGCAAAGATCGACGGATATCATCTAGCCGGAAAGACTGGAACGGCACAAAAGGTTGTTGACGGCAAATACTCAAACAATGATTATTACGCTTCATTTATAGGTTTTCTTCCGGCAGGCAATCCCGTCCTCGTATGCGGCATTGTACTGGATGAACCATCTTTCGGCATGCATCACGGTGGAACTTCTGCAGCCCCGGCCGTTAAGAACACCTTTGTCAGGATCATCAACACACCGACATTTGAGCAACTCTATCCGGCGCTCAAAAAAGTCGCAGAGAAAAAACAACCGGTCACACAAATCGAATCGAAACAAAGCAATCCTTTGCTGTCCATTCTTCACGGAAATAAATCAGAAAAGGATACGCCCGAACCGACGGTTGAGATCGAAGAACAATTCAATGATACTTTCATAGAGCCCGATGAATACGATATCATCATGCCTGATGTCAGCGGTCTTCATATTTTGAATGCCCGCAGAAAACTCGAAACGATCGGACTGAACGTCACCGTCAATGAAACTCGTGGTAAAGTAAAAAGGCAATTCCCGCCTGCCGGATCACACTTGAAAAAAGGCACTTTATGCAGACTGGAGGCAAATCAATGAAAAAGCTTTCTATGATACTTCAGTCACTCAGGCTCCCCTACGATTTTATCGGCAATGATGTTGAGATCAGCAATATTGCCTACGATTCGCGACAGGTCACGAAGGGTTCATTGTTTGCCGCCATTAAAGGTTTCAAATCCGACGGACATCTCCACATACCTCAGGCAATAAAGAACGGTGCTTCCGCATTACTGGTTGATCACCGCGTTGATCATGATCTGCCTCAGATCATTACAAAGGATACACGCGCGGCCATGGCCGAATTGAGTTTTGCTTTTTATGGACTGCAAGACCAAAATTTTAAACTGGCGGGCATTACGGGGACGAACGGTAAGACCACCATTACACATTTATTATATCAGATTTGTAAAAAAGCCGGCAAATCACCGGCTTTGATCGGCACATTAGGTGTAAAAGCGGACAAACTGTCTCTTGAAGGTGTTCGTACTACCCCGGAAAGCGCCGATCTTGCGGAAATATTCAACCAACTTGGACATAAGAAGGTTAGCTCAGTATTTATGGAGGTTTCCTCACATGCGATCGAATTGAAACGGGTACACGGCCTTCAATTCGATACTGCCGTTTTTACAAATCTCACTCAGGATCACCTTGATTTTCATAAAGACATGGAAAGCTATTTCTTTGCAAAAGCAAAGTTGTTCAAACAACTGAAATCAGGCGGGACGGCGATCGTAAACATAGATGATCCATACGGTCATAGACTGTATAATAGTCTGAATATGAACAAAATTTCATATGGCATAGACAACTCTGATGCGGATTATCATTTTAGTGAACTGAGTGTCAATGTAAACGGGATACATGGAATTCTGAGCACACCTATCGGTAACATTTCCATCAATGCTCCGATGCTGGGCAGGTTCAATTCAGAAAATATTGCCGCCGCTATTGCTTGCTGGAACACCCTATATCCGGGTATCTCAGATCTGAACGACTTTGATTTCAATCCCGTTGCCGGAAGAATGGAAATGATACGCACACTTAGAGGAACTGCCGTGATCGATTACGCACATACGCCGGATGCAATGGAAAAAGCCCTGAAAGCAGCTTACGATCTTGAGAACAGAAAAAAGATCATTACGGTTTTCGGATGTGGTGGTGATCGCGACAAGGACAAACGCCCCAAGATGGGTGCAGTTGCCGATAAATATTCCGATATGATATTTCTGACAAATGACAATCCCAGAAACGAAGAACCGTCAAGGGTCACTGATGCCATTTATAACGGTATTGAGAATAAAAGAAAAGTCAGCACTATCATTGACCGGGAAAAAGCCATTGAAAATGCATGGAAAATCTCAGAACCCGGTGATATTGTCATGATCCTCGGCAAAGGGGCGGAAACATACATGGAGATCAAAGGCAAACGAATGCCATTTAACGATAAAGAAATCATGCTTAAGCTGGAGCAAAAAAAATAGAAACCCTCTACCACCCCGGTGCGGGGAGCTCTCTCCGCACCGGGGATCCTAAAAAACGATGAAGACAAAAACATTAAATCACGGTCCATTCACTCTTCGAAACATCGAAGCCGAAGTCTTTACAGGCGTCAGTATAGATTCACGAAATATTCCTGCCGGACATATTTTTTGTGCTTTGAAAGGTGAACATACCGATGGTCATCGTTTTGTCGGGTTGGCATTGGAAAATGGCGCGGTAGCCGCATTGGTAAGTAAGGAATACGCTAAAACTGCAGGCAAAGATAAAGCTCTTATCATCGTCGAGGATACCTATCAAGGCCTTGTTGATATGGCTACCCTCTATGCTAAAGAGCTGCATATGCCCGTTCTGGGCATAACCGGATCCGCGGGTAAAACATCGACACGTCGTTTGATCTCACATATTCTGGGAAAAAACATGACCGTTGCAGAAACACCCCGAAACTTCAATAACCATATCGGTTTACCCTTAACTGTTCTTGGCATGACAGGTAAAGAAGACATTGCCGTCATCGAAATGGGCACATCGGCGATCGGAGAGATCCGGGATCTATGCAAAATTATTCAACCTGATTTCGGTATGATCACAGCCATTGCACATGCACATATCGGTGGCTTAGGATCCGTTGAAAATGTTCAGATCGCCAAATACGAACTGCTGGATGCAGTTAAAAAAGACGGTATCCTTTTTATCAATCATGACGATCCCCGGGTTGCCGCTTATCCAAAAGACAGCAGAAAACGCATCAGTTACGGATTGGAGCATGATGCCGACATTAAGCTGAGTATTGACAATATTGATGATCAGGGATGTTACACATTGTCGGACGGGGATAAAAAAATACATTTAAAGAGTAATGGCAAAGGAGCAGCATTGAACGCCGTAGCAGCTTATGCCTTTGCTTTAACTCTTGGTATGCGTACACAGCAGATCATCGCCGGTATCGAATCATACGAACCTGCAGCCGGGCGGGGAAGATCAGAGATATGGAAAGGCATTACATTCATTGATGACACATATAATGCCAATCCTTTTTCGGTAAAGAACGCGATTGAGGCTCTTAAAGCAATGAGGACAGAGAGAAAGAAGCTTATGGTTTTCGGGGACATGCTTGAGATGGGGGTTGAAGCCGTATCAAGTCATGAACATATCGGCCGTCTTATTGCAGATTCCGGTATTTCGCATCTTTTTTGTTATGGAGAAGACAGCCGATATACTGTCGAAAGCGCAAAAAAAGGGGGAATTGCTTTCAGCGAACATTACAAAACGAAAAAAGAACTGGCGGAAGCTTTGTATTCCGTATTAAAACCCGGAGATATCGTACTCTTCAAAGGTTCACGCGGCGTAGCCATTGAAGATGTCATATCTTTAATTAAGGACATTTAATATGTTGTATCTATTGTTATACCCATTACGCGATAGGATCTCATGGTTAAACATGTTGGGTTATATTTCTTTCCGATCGGCAGCTGCCGCGATCACAGCCCTGCTTATTGCATTTTTTCTGGGTCCTGTCATCATCCGCGCTTTAAAACGCCATCATATTGGCGAGACCATCCGTATCGAAGGTCCGGAAACACATAAAGTAAAAGCCGGCACACCGACCATGGGCGGACTTATTATTCATCTGTCCGTTTTTGTGCCCACACTGCTTTGGGGAGATCTCAGCAACAAATACGTACTGTTAACAATGTTCGTCACTTTCTGGATGGGAGCCATCGGCTTCATTGACGATTATCTGAAAGTGGTAAAAAAAATGACAAAAGGACTGGTAGCCCGTTATAAACTCATGGGACAGGTCGCGATCGGTATTATTGTCGCTATGTTCATGTACCTCTATCCATCGGATCCGAATATGATCACTGCAACTTCCGTTCCGTTTTTTAAAAATGTTATGATCAATTTCGGCATTTTTTATTCACCGATCATTATTTTATACATAACCGGCTTTTCAAATGCGGTCAATCTGAGTGATGGACTGGACGGACTTGCGGCAGGATTAATGGCTCTTGCCTCTTTTGTTCTTCTTGGTATCGCTTATCTGTCCGGTCGTGTGGATTTCTCTCAATATCTTGGAATAATATATTTGCCAACCACAGGTGAATTAACGGTTTATCTAGCCGCTATGGTTGGAGGATTGGTCGGTTTCCTTTGGTTTAACTCACGTCCGGCCGAAGTATTCATGGGCGACACAGGTTCACTGGCATACGGGGCGGCACTCGGAACAATTGCGATCTTGCTTAAAAAAGAGATCGTTTTTCTAATGGTGGGCATGGTCTTTGTGATCGAAGCTCTGAGCGTTGTACTTCAGGTTGGTTGGTTTCGTCATACAAAACGAAAAGACGGCATCGGCAAACGACTTTTCCTCATGGCGCCATTGCATCATCATTTCGAGGAAAAAGGCTGGCCGGAAACAAAGGTAGTTACCCGTTTCTGGATCCTGGGCATTTTATGCGCATTGATGTCGATCGCAACATTCAAAATTCGTTAAAGGATAAAACGTGCTTGTAAATGACAAGAACATTACGGTTTTAGGCGCCGGCCGCAGCGGAATATCGGCTGAGATCCTGCTTGCCAAACACGGCGCCAAGGTTTTCGTCAGCGACAGCAGTGAAGATCATAAATCTGAAGATCTGCTGAAGATCTTCGATGAGCATGGGATCTCCAGCGAATTCGGAAAACACAGCAGAAAGATCCTGAACTCAGATCTGGTTATTCTTAGTCCCGGCATTCCGACGGCATCCCGTGTCGTTCAACTGCTCAATGAGCGCGACATACCCGTTTACTCAGAGATCGAAGCCGCCAGCTGGTTTACTGAAAGTCCGATCATTGCGGTTACGGGTTCCAATGGAAAGACCACAACAACATCTTTGATAGCGGATATGCTTGAAAAATCAGGCATTCCGGCAGTTGCATGCGGTAATATCGGCCATTCGTTCTCTCAAGCGGTCTATACGGCCATTGTGAGCAGTTCTCATCCCATGTATGTTACCGAGGTCAGTTCTTTTCAACTGGAAACGACACGGTCTTTCAGACCTAAGGTTGCAGTTTTGCTCAACATAACCCCTGATCATCTCGACAGATATGATTCCTTTCTCGATTATGCCCTGACAAAATGCCGGATCCTGATCAATCAGGAAAAAGAAGATTATGCCGTACTGAACCGGGATGACGAAGTAATTAATAAGCATGCAGAAACAAAAGCATACGTTATACCGGTTTCCAAAGAAAAACTACCCGAATCGATCGCTTATTTTGACGGGGAGACCTTTTCCTTCAAGCTGAACGGCAATTGGCATCAATTGGATAAAAAGAATATCAAACTCTTCGGTATACATAATGAATATAATATCGCTTCGGCCGCTTCCGCGGTTTCACCGTTTATCGGTGATCACAAGGGAATTTTTGATTCGTTAAAAAGTTTTAAAAGCATTCCGCATCGTATTGAATTTGCCGGAGAGGCCGGAAACATACGTTTCTACAACGATTCCAAAGGAACGAATACGGATTCGGTCAAAATGGCTATTCAGAGTTTTAATTCACCCTTGCATTTGATCCTGGGCGGACGGGATAAGGATAGTGATTTCAGGGAACTGGCCCCCTATCTGAGTGAAGGGGATAAGATCTACGTGATCGGAGAAGCAAGTCAAAAGATCATCGATCAGCTTTCTGAATTCAATCCGATCGCTTGCGGAGAACTGGAA
>CAYVLJ010000010.1:0-4396 GCA_964452375.1 uncultured bacterium
ATTTTATTGACAGCAAGAAAATGATCTTAATGAAATAAATGAGGCATAATATGAAAAAAATACTGATTCTTATATTAACAGGTTTGTCATTTGTATTTGCCCAAAACATCATGACAATAGATGGTAGATCCGGCAATCCGGGTGATACTATTTTGATTGTTGTTGATATTGATAATGTGAATGCATTTGTCGGGTTTCAATTTGATCTTAAACTTTCCGATCAGGTCACATATGTTGAAGGATCAGCCGAGCTGTCTTATCGGATAACGGATCATCAGGTTGTAGACAATCTTTATGGTTCCGACAGTTTGACCATATTTGCATATTCCATGTCGAATGATACATTTACCGGGACGACCGGTGAAGTATTAAGATTTAATATTGTACTGGGAACTGTACCGGGAGATTATGTATTAACGCTTCTTAATGCAACGATTGCCAATGCCGCTTCGGAAAATATTCTTACCGGTACAACGAACGGAACTTTCTATATCACTGCTCCGGATATTAATATTTCACCGACAGCGATCGATTACGGCAGGGTTCCTTTGTTGGAAACATTGGATCAGAGTTTCACGATCCAAAACAACGGGAATGATTATCTGACAATAAGCAGCATAACAAGCGATCTGGCGGATTTTGAGGTCACGGGTTCCTCGTCTTTTACTTTAGGTGCGGGGAATTCACAAAGCGTGACCGTTCGTTTTCATTCCAATACCAAAGGGATCTATGAACAGCAGGTAACGGTCGTCAGCGATGATCCGGACGAACCTTCTGAAATAGTTGACCTGTCTGTGATCGCCTATGCGGTGAATGAATTGAACGTCGACAATATCTTTGGACGGAGCGGTTATGTTTCAACATTAAGTTTCGATATTTCGAATATGGAACCTTTCGTTGCGTTTTCTTTTGATCTGGATATCCCGGAAGCCATGAGGCTTGTGGAAGGGTCGGCGCTCCTAACGGAGCGCAAAACCGATCATGCCGTCTCTGCAACCACATTGGAGAACGGCAATATACGTGTAGTGGCGTATTCTCCGGGTAATGAAGCCTTTACCGGCACATCCGGAGATGTTCTCACAATTGACTTTCTTATTGATGGATTAGGTGGATATTACTCGATCAATTTTGTGGATCCGGTGATCGGTGATGCGGGAGGCAACAATATTATCAGCGACGATTATGGCGGAACACTTGAGATCGCCGCACCGGATATTGATGTCAATCCAAGTTCATTTGATTTCGGTGAGGTCTCAATTTTTGATACTCTTACTTTGCAACCCACTTTTTATAATCATGGCAGCGATACCTTGCACATTACACAAATGGTTTTTTATGATCCGCACTTCTACAGCAGTCAGGCATTGCCGCTCACGATCTATCCCGGAGAGAATACCGTTATTCCGGTTTCCTTTCATAAAGATACGGAAGATGATCTTAATTCAACCCTAAGGATACGCAGTAACGATCCGAATGAAGATCCGCTGGATATCAGTTTGAGTGCGACCTCATTCATTCCCAATATCATGCGTATCGACAGTTCGGAGATCGTTCGGAACGATACCGGATGGGTGCATATCAGTATTGAGAACAACGAAGCATTCGTTGGATTTCAATGCGATGTGAATTTCCCCGAAGGATTTACCTATCTGGAAGAAGTTTCCTTGTCTGACAGGGCGGGGGACCATTCGATCACGTCCACGGAAAAAAGCGGTAATATTGTGAGTGTTTTCAGTTATTCCATGTCCCAGGATGCCTTCAGCGGAGAAGAAGGCGTTGTGGCGTCATTGAAATTTCTGGGACCTTCTGATATGGACGATTACACGTTTACACTCAGCGATGTGATCATTGCGAACAGCGCATCGGAGAATGTGACGAGCTCCTGTGAAAGCGGTATAATTGAGGTCACCACGTCGGGTCCGGTGCTCAGCGCTTTCCCTTCGATCCATATCAACGAGGATGAAGATACGCTTTTCAATATTTCATCGCTTGTTTATGACCCGAATTCGCAATTTAAAGATCTGATCTGGACCTTTACAAACAATGATCCAATTTCATTGAGTGTGATCAATGAGGATCTGTTCATTGTAGCAGAAACCGATTGGTTCGGATCGCGTACTGTTACGGTTGAAGTCGATGACAATGAATTGCAGGATGAAACAACATTTACGGTCACCTTTGATCCGGTGAATGATGCGCCTATAGCCTATGATGGAAGTGAAGAAACCAATGAAGAGACGTCTTTGGAGTTTGCGCTGGACGCTACTGATGTAGATGCTGTAAGTTTGAATTTTACAGTGATCGATCTTCCGCTTCATGGAGATCTGAGCGGCACGGCCCCGGATCTGACCTATTTACCTGAAGAAAATTACAATGGTTATGACAGTTTAAGATTTAAAGTGGATGACGGTGAACTCAGTGATACGGCGACGGTCTTGATCGAAGTACTTCCAATAAACGACCGGCCTCATGCCAATTATCAATTGATCGAAACAAAAGAAGACACACTGTGTCCTGTCACCTTGACAGGAACCGATCCGGAAGATGATCCCTTTACTTTCGAAATTTTTTCCGATCCATATCAAGGTACATTAAGTGGTACACCTCCCAGTATCGTTTACACACCAAATACTAATTATTACGGAGAAGATTCATTCCGGTTTTTGATCATAGATAATTCAGGAGCTAAAGATACCGGGACGGTTGACCTGGTCATACAACCGGTCAACGATCCGCCGGTTGCCATTGCCGGTAGTGATCAAACCGATGAAGAAACATCGCTTGAGATCACCTTGACCGCAAGCGATGTCGACAATGATTCCGAAACACTTATCTTTGCGGTTGTTGACAGTACGCTTCACGGCTGTCTTGAAGGAACTGCGCCTTATCTTACATACGTGCCCGATGTGGATTACAACGGAGAAGACAGTCTTATATTCAGCGTCAGTGACGGCCAATACTGTGATACGGCGAAATTTGATATAGAAGTTATTGGTTTCAACGATCCGCCTGTTTGGGCTTGTCTGCCGGATACCAGCTTTGATGAGGATGACAGTTTGAAAGTTCATTTGTCAAAGGTCGTAAACTATTTGAGTGATGCCGATGATCTTATGGAAGATTTGGTTTTAAGTTATGAGGTTCCGGAAGTCTTTCACTATGGTTTGATAGATAGCGTGCTATATCTGACTGCTGATACAAATTGGTATGGTGAAGACAGCATCAGCATACAGGCCTCAGACGGAACGGATTCCGCATCAGTCACCTGGCATATTACCGTATTGCCGGTGAATGATGCGCCTGAATTTACCTCGTTCATAGAAAACACGCTTTATTTTGATGCCGACTGCCGGGATACAACATTATTTTCAGAGCTTTTTACGGATATTGACACCCCGGATTCTCTCATGAACATCTCAATTGTTTCCAGGTATGTGCAATATGAAATTTTAACATCCAAAGCCTTGATGGTTCTGTATATTGATGATAACACCAGTGTAAGCGAATATATCAGGATCACTCTTAATGATGGTGATAATAGGGTTAGCGACTATTTACATGTTGAGGTTACCGAAGTTGCGATAGATCCGATACCGCAAGAATTCGCATTGCATGCTCCGTATCCAAATCCGTTCAATCCCGTTGCGACGATCCCGTTTGACATTCCGGAAATAGCCGATGTATCGATAGCCATTTATGATATCAATGGGAAAAAGATCACGACATTGGTCGACGGAACGATGGAAGCGCATGCTTATCGTGCAATGTGGAATGGAACTAACGGGCATGGAAAACCGGTATCGTCCGGCATTTACATTAGCCGCATGACGGCACGGTCGGATGAAACGACATTTAGCGATTACCGGAAATTATTATTTGTAAAATAAATAAGGAGATAGAAAATGAAAAAGTTATTTACTCTCTTGATCTTAGTTGGATTTGTATCTATTCTTCTCGGGGCTAATGTCATCAGCGTTGTTTCAACCTCGGTGAATGCCGGAGCAGAATTTGATGTTGAAGTGACTGTTGACAATGACGATTGGTTTAATGCCTTTCAGTTTTATGTACACTATGCTTCGGGTTTTTCCTATAACGATGAAGCAGTACTCTCTTCAAGGAAAGACGACCACGTATTATCAGATACTGATCATCCGGAGGGAAATCCGCCTTATGTTATATTAGCAAGCTACTCAAACGATAATTCAAATTTTAACGGAACCAGTGGAACAATTGTGACCCTGACATTTCAGGCAAGCAGTACACCTGGAGATTATACTTTTTCATTATCTAATTCGGAATTAAGTTATGGAAGCGGAACACCATTGGCGCACACCACAAGTTCCGGGACGATAACCGTGACCGAAGTGCCTCTTCCGAACAAGTTGGAGTCTTTTTGCGC
>CAYVLJ010000010.1:4406-29314 GCA_964452375.1 uncultured bacterium
AAGTGCCTCTTCCGATTACATTGTCATCCTTCACGGCCGTTCAAACTTCGTCGGGTATCAGACTGAGCTGGCAAACCGCCTCTGAGACCGAGAACGATCATTTCCTGGTCTACCGCGACGATATAGTGATCGGTCACATTAACGGTGCGGGTACGAGTTCTGAGCCTCATGAATATGAATTTATTGATAAAACGGCTCAACCGGGTGTTCACCGTTATCTGCTGTCCGATGTTACCTTTGGCGGGGACGAAACAAAACATGTCGACCGAACGGCTGTTATAGATGTCGACGAAGGACTATCGGGACCGGATAAATTTGAATTATTTGATGTTTATCCAAATCCTTTCAATCCGGTGACGACCGTAAGCTATGAATTATATGAAGATTCACAAATAGAACTATCATTAATGGGGACGGATGGGAAAGTCCTTCGGACTCTTTCACATGGATCTGAGGAAAAGGGAGTACATACATATCCCCTGGAAATGGGCAATATGACGAGCGGAGTTTATCTCATTCGCTTGAAAGTAGGCGATATGATACAAACAAGTAAATTGATCTTGATGAAATAAATATCACATGATATAAATAAATCATAAGGGTCAGGAAATATTCCGGCCCTTTTTTTATACCATTCGATTACTCGCCTGTCCTGCGTAGCCTTGTGCGTAGCAAGGATCGATCGATCTTTCGATTACTCGATTGCTCCATTATTTCTAACCTCTAAACTCTAAACTCTAAACTCTTAATTGTCCATTATCAATTGTCAATTATAAAATCTTCCCTTATATTTGACCCAACAAATAAATTTAATTCGATATAGTTAAGATGAATAGGAGTTCTTATGACCCTCAGTGAAATTATTTCTTCCATTCAGGCTTTTGTTTGGGGACCGCCATTGATGGTCCTTTTAGTCGGCACCGGTATTTTCATGTCCATTCGTTACAAGTTTATTCAGATCCGTGGATTCAAACACGGTTTTGGTGTATTAAGTGGTAAATATGATAAAGAAAGGGATCCTGGAGAGATAACTCATTTTCAGGCATTGACTGCAGCCTTATCGGCTACGATCGGAACGGGTAACATTGTTGGTGTGGCAGCAGCTATCCTGGCAGGCGGCCCGGGGGCGGTTTTTTGGATGTGGATCACCGCTATATTTGGAATGGCACTGAAATTTACCTCCTGTACATTGGCGGTTCATTTTCGCAAAGTGGATGAGAACGGCGAAGCCCATGGCGGACCCATGCACTATATCGAGCAGGGGATGGGAAAGAACTTCAAATGGCTGGCTATTTTATTCGCAACATTTACGATGATCGCTTCATTCGGTATCGGCAACATGTTCCAGATAAATAATATGGCCGTTAGTTTCAATTATTTGTTTTTTGGAGACAAAGAACCGACCTTTCTATTCAATTTTCTTATTGGTATAGGCATTGCTGCGTTGGTTGGCACAATTATTTTGGGAGGCATCAAAAGTATTGGTAAAGTTGCCTCAAAGATCGTTCCCTTTATGTTCGTGTTCTATATGGGTGCCGGATTGATCATTCTCGCCCTGAACTGGAAAGCTATTCCGGGCGCCTTTCACGATATTTTCTACTATGCTTTTCATACCCCGGCTGCACTGACAGGCGGTATATTGGGAACTGTGATCCGCAATGGTGTCAAGCGAGGGCTTTTTTCCAATGAAGCCGGCATGGGGTCGGCAGCTATCGCACATGGCGCAGCTAAAACCAAAGAACCGGTTCGAGAAGGACTTGTCGCTATGCTGGGCCCATTCATTGATACTATTCTTGTCTGTAGTATTACGGCTTTTATTATTCTGGTTACAGGTGCACATAATTTTGGTCATGCGGAAGGTGAGTTAACAGCCAAAGCTTTCGAAATGGGATTAAATTCAATGGTTGGAGGAAAACTGGTTGCTCTTGGTATTATCTTTTTTGCATTTTCGACGACCATATCATGGTCTTACTACGGTGATCGTGCCAGCGATTATCTTTTTGGTAAAAAAGCCGTGGTTCCTTATCGTTGGTTTTATCTGGCATTTCTTGTTCTCGGAGCTGTGGTCCAATTTGATATCGTGATCGGATTCTCCGATATCATGAATGCCCTGATGGCCTTGCCGAACCTTGTAGCGATCATTGTATTGTCGCCGATCGTGGTGAAGCTAAGCAAAGACTATTTTGAGCGAATGAAAAAAGATAAAATGCTTAAATAACCTTACCCAAAGCACAAAGGCAAATACGACAGCATTACTTCTCACAATGTCACGGAGTACGCAAAGTCACAAAAAAAATTTGTGCCAACACAGAGATAAACAAGGCTTGGTCAGTATATAGCTTAAGTGTAAAGACGCGATTCATCGCGTCTCAAAATAAAAGAGAATCATCATGAAATTCAGAGCATGTGTTTTTTTATCAATATTGGTTATTACCCTCTCCGCATCTCCTTGGAACCATATTTTACGGGATTATTCCATTACGGATATTATTCCCTATGAAAATGGTTATTGGGTAGCGACAGAGAGCGAAGGAGCATTTCGCTATGAGGCGCTGAGTGGCAAATGGTTCCGATATAATAAAAGCAATGGGATCATGTCTGAAAATGACAACATCAATGATATGAAAATGATGAATGGCAGAATATGGTTTGCCACGAATTACGGTATCTATACATGTACACCAAATGGTGAAAATTGGCAACACACATTATTACCCGGCGGTATTTATGCCAATTGGGTAAGAGCATTTGATGCTACTTCAGACAAAGCTTATATAGCGGGTTTTACCGGACTATTCACTTATTCCTTTTCAACGAACAGTTTTACGGAGATCGGTAATTTGAAACCGGATTATTATCAAACATCCTATACAAATTCGATATACGCTGCTGATTCGGTTGTTTGGATAGGGACCGATGACGGTGTGTTCCATTATGACACGTCGATGCCCATTAGCAATGATTCTTCCATTACCTACTATTCGAAATCAAACGGAATTCCAACAACATCAGATCTTGTGATGTGTCGAAGCCTCTATGCAAATGAACAAGGACTTTGGTTAGGGTTGGATGAATATACTTCAACACACGCTCCCAATTATTGCCAGGGCGGTCTGTTTTCATTTGACGGAAACAGGTGGATAAAATTCGATGAATCCACCGGACTTCCCGCTGACGGTATTCACTTTATTCAGGAGTACGATAACAAGATTTATGCAGGCTTATTTCACTATGTGGACGGTGTGAACTTCGATGGTGCCGGTATGCTGGTTCTGGATTTAGCGGATTCATCCTGGGTAGTACTAAATGATAAAAATTGGCATATAGGCAATGACTCTGTTCGTTCGTTTTATTGTACGGCATCGGACACCTTGGTTGGTACCGATCATGGTCTGTTTACAAATGTTGATTCTTTGCCGGATCTTGCACCATATAATGCGCCTGACTGGTTTGCGCTTCGTTCTCTTGGAAATGGGGATGTGGAAATAAAGATTGATTCGGTAAACCTTGCAACACATTATACCGTTTATGCCCACAATCCCGTTTTTAATACAATGGAAATATTTCGAAACGTCCAATCTTGTGATACATTGCGATCATTTCTTCACAATGATATGTATATTGTAAAAGTACTTGCCAGTAATCAGTTTGGAGATAGTCCCTTTTGCAAAGATGTATTATGTGTTGAAATTGGCGAAACAAACAATCCCATATTGATCATACAAAGCTTTGATTATGAGATGCAGGATAACACGAATGATTTCTGTATAGATCATGCTCAACCGATGCACAATGCCGGTTTGGGTTTTGATGCCATATCCGATGAAGCACTTTGGCAAACAAATATTGACTTGAATAATTACAGCATGATAGATTGGGTTTGTGGCAGAGATAGAAAGATCATTAACGAATATACTAAAGCAAAGATCAAAGAGTATCTTGAATCTGGCGGAAATCTGTTCATCTCAGCTGAACAGATCATTGAGAATGTTTCAGGTAATTCTGAAAATGAACAGTTCTACGCCGATTACTTGAAAGCAATAAGAAAAAAACCTGATGCTCGGACTTATGGTATTCTTACCATTACTGAAGGTATATTTGACGGTATAGAAAATTTCAGTTTTGATGATGGTACACAAGGCACTTACAACGCAAGTCAACCTGACGGTTTTAAAGCTGTTGGGGGAGCAGTACCTATATTGCTGTACGCCGATAAAGACAGTTCAAGTACCGGTGTGGCTGCACTGTCTTACGAAGGTAAATTCGGAGACTCCGATCTGGATGCCAAACTGGTTTATATGGGCATTCCCTATGAATGTATTTACCCTGATTCTTTACAGCAGGCTGTGATGTTAAGTGTATTAAATTATTTTGATTTTAATGTAACGCTTTCATCTTATCGGAATATTGATCTGCCGGGAAATGCTAAATTACATCAAAATTATCCGAATCCATTTAATCCCATCACAAAGATCACCTATAGTTTGCCGGAAAGTGAGCTCATAAATATCTCGATCTATGATCTGAGTGGCCGCTTGATCACCACTATATTTAACGGCCTTAGTGATGCAGGAACACAGGATATCATATTCGATGCTGCAGACTTGTCCAGCGGAGTATATATTTGTCGATTGCAGGCAGGCGAGGCTGTCAGATCGATGAAGATGCTACTGCTGAAGTAATCCAATATCTAGGCAAAAATTAATATCAATCAAAAATTTTCCAGGATCAATAATGTGCCAGGACAATAATGCCTTACCATTCCATAATCCATAATCCATAATTCATAATCCATAATCCTATTTAACCCAGTAATCCTGCCAACAATAATTACGATCATCTTGTTATCTTGTCTCGAATACCATGCCATAAATTATTTAAAAAAAACTTGACACTATTAGATAATTAGATTATTATCTAAACAACTAAAGGAGACCGCATGGCAAATTTGAATAAAGTCTTTACAGCTCTCTCGGATGAAACACGACGGAAGATGCTGGTCTTGTTAAAAAAAGGAAGTATGTCGGCAGGGGAGATCGCAGATCATTTCGATATCTCCAAACCGTCCATCACCTTCCATTTGAAAATATTGAAAGAAGCTGAACTGGTAGATTCAAAAAAGAAGGGACAATTCGTTATCTATACACTGCGGGCATCTGTATTTGAAGAGACGATGATGTTGTTCATGAACATGATAAAAAAGGGAGAAAAGGAAAGTGGAAACTAAAAAACTGATCATCGATCAAAAAGTATCTTGGAAAAAGGTTATCTGGTTTGTTGCTCTGACCTATTCAATCTCGTTACTCTTATGCTGGTTTGTTTACAATGAGGGAAAAAAGCTGGATCCGGAATATCCCGCGATCAAACATTTTCTGGAGATCACATCAGGTGACCCCGCTGCGGTCGCCCGCTATCTGGACGTACATCCTGAAGTGAAAATTGAGGATCTTCCAACAGTCGTGCCGTCTGCGGGGGGAGTTATCGAACTTGAAACTCTGGAAAAACAAGTGGCTGTTTATGTATCACAAAAGCATCTTGCCATTCAATCCTTTGGTATTATGATGCTGTTCCCGGCATTGATCTCCATTATCCTGAGACTTGTTTTTAAAGACGGATTTCGTAACAGCGGGTTTCGTTTCGGTAAATTCAAGAATTATGTATGGATGCTGATCTTTGTTGTAAGCTTTGTATTCATCAGTATTTTTGCTAATGCATTGATCTTTGGTAAAGCGCCCGACTGGAGACTTGTGAATATGCCGACCGGATCTATGATGATCATGGGCAATACCGTTTCACCTATGATGTTCTGGTTATTTCAATTCCTGGTAATAGGCGTGATCGGCAATTTAACGGTTCCCATTATCATGATGTTCGGTGAAGAGTACGGCTGGCGTTCTTATCTTCTTCAAAAAATGCTGCCCATGGGTTTCTGGAAAGCCAATATTCTAACCGGTGCGATCTGGGGACTTTGGCATGCACCTGTTATCCTGATGGGATACAATTACGGAAATTATACTTTAATTGGCGTTATAACGGTAATATCCTCCCCGGGTATTTCCACCCTGGCCCCTGTTATCCTGATGGGATACAATTACGGAAATTATACTTTAATTGGCGTTATAATGTTTACGATCGTCGGCATACTGCTTGGCACAATATTTAATTACATGTATATACGCGGCAATTCAGTCATCTTAACATCTGTCGGCCATGGCTGGTTTAACGGTATGGTGCCTTCCGTTTTGTTATTGACAGGTTTTATGGGCAAAGAAACCATCATAGCACCACTGGGTGTTATTGGTTTTGCCATTATGTTGATCCTTTTAGCTATCGGTTGGAAACTGACCAATGGATATGATATAAAACCATTTATTAAAATTAAAGGGGCATCTGTATGAATAATTTTAAAAGAGAACTGATCATTCTGGCGATTTTATTCGTTGTGATGTGTGCGGTTTCCGGTTACTTCTTAATACAAATGGAAAAAGCCGGTGTTGAGAAGGTCCCTATCCACTGGAATATTCACAACGAACCGGATAATTTTGCACCGCCATTAATTGCAGCGCTTATCGGTCCGGCAACCATCTTGCTTATGATGATAGCGACATGGTCCCTGGCGAGGAAAAAATATTCCGGTCCCGAAAAACGATCAGTTAAATTCATTATTTTATTAGTGGCATCAGCAATGGTCTTTTTTAACTGGGTGGCACTGAAAGCAGCAAGCGGATACGGCTCGGGAGAAGGTTTCGACATCAGTTTGGTACATGTTGCACTGGGACTGGTGTTCGTTTTGATCGGCAATCAATTGGGTAAGCTTCCCCAATCTCATTGGGTTGGAATACGCATACCCGCAACTCTAAACAATGAAGAAGTTTGGAATCGTGTTCATAGAAAAAGTGGACGCTTAATGGTCATATCCGGACTTTTTGTGCTTATTGCCGCCTTTTTCGGTCAAAATAACTGGACATGGGTGTTTTATATTCCTCTGTTCGTTTCATTGATCGTGATCATTTTTATACTTCCCGCCGTTGAAAAAAGACGCTTGGAGAATGAAAATAAAAAGTAAAAAGGAAAAGACTTTATCTTCCTATTTAACGGCCAATATTGTAATAGAATAAAACGAACGGGGATTTTTCTGCTTAAAAGAACTTATAACTCATAACTTATAACTCATAACTCATAACTTCTTCAAGATCTTATCTGCTGCCAATTTACCCGTTAAGACTGCGATCGGCAATCCTGAAGGACTATATGACCATTGACCGGCTTTATAAATGTTGGGCAAGGGCATTTTATATGATGAGAACATTTTTGTCATTTTATGGGTCACGGGGATGTGAGAATTGGTAAAAGCCCATCCAGTAATAGCTCCGTCGGTGCTGAGAGAAAATTTTTCTATGCTGATAGGTGTAGAGGAAAAACGTTCTTCAATATAGGAGCTCAAACCGGGAAATATACTTTCCTCCAGAGTTTTTATCATACAGTTCTCAGCAAATACTTTAAATTCATCATACCATCCGGATTTTTCGATGATCTCAGTCAGATTATAATCAAAAAGCGTTGAAATGACAGCTCCGGTTTTTCCTTCGGGTGCAAGCGTTTTATCCCTCAATGCAGGGAAAGAGATTTCGTATGTGTTAAAAAGGAAGAATTTTTCAAGATAATTTTTAATGATACTTTTGGATTGTTCAACCGTATATGAATCAGGATCATTCATAAATACTTCAAATTCTTCAGAACGGGATTTTGTCAAACCGTCTTTTAAGGGAGTATAGAAAAAATGCTCCGAACAAAGATCAGCAAAATATTTTTTTGGTTTGTTCATAGCAAGATTTAAAGTAAAGACCGAATCTCCACCGTGTAGATCCCTGAGTTCTTTTTGCTTGTTGAGTACGGTTTTTTTTATTTTTCCATTGCTTAAGGTTTTAACGGGGATCATATTGTATAGACTTCTGAGATCAGCAGCCCAAACCATAGCTGAATAATCATATCTATTGCCATTTACATCAATGATTTGCATTGTCTCTGGATTTACCGATGAAACTAAAGTTTGAGTTTTAATATCAACTTGATTTTCACGCAGGTAATTTTCCATCTTTTTCGCCAAGGCTCCGGTGCCGCCGCGAGGATAATGATAATCAAGATAAAGCGAAAAATAACTCAGAGCAAAAAATGTTGGGGTTTTTTGAAAGAAATGCTGTACGATTATATCAATAAGTGCTTGGTCTTTGGTAAATTTTAAAATGTATTCGTCTACAGGATCATTCAGTTTAAGGATCTTGCCGATAGTAAATACATATTTCAATAGCCAGGGAAGCATAACTTTTCTCAGGAATTCCGGATCTTTTTTGAGATCTTTAAATACAGGATTGTCAATACCATAAAGCATATCCATATAACCCATGATTTTTCGGATCTCGGACATGATATTATCAATTTCATTTTCTTGGTGAGGGAAATGCCTTACTAAAAAATCCCTGTAGTTTGCCAGACTATCTTTATCTTTTAATTTGATAATATCTTTTTCAATTCCAATGGAGACATTGCTTTTAATAAAATCGACTTCAATACCCAGTTGCTCAAGCATAGGAAAAACGATCCCGGAATTTTCAATGGAACGAATTCCGCCATCAAATGTAAATCCGTTTCTTACATAAGAATTGACCAAGCCTCCCAATTGCTTGTTTTTTTCAAAAAGAATGACGGATTTTCCTTCTTTTGCAAGAAAAGCGGCTGCCGTTATACCGGCCATACCGCCTCCAACAACAATAGCATGCTTAGATTTCATTTGATATCCATATCGTTTTTATTCTGAGATCAATTCTTCGCTTTTATGAAAAATAAGTCTTGATACAAAACGATCCAGTGCATGGGCAGCTGGTTTTTCTTCATGTGTCAAATTAAAGAACTTACCGCTTGCATGTTCCAGTTCCGGCGCCGATGCCAGATAATAAAGAGCATCTCCCGCAATATCAGGCTCTTTCATAAAATTGAACATGACATTATGAAGCCAAAAGCGATATAGAAAACCGTTGTTGTTTCCTATATTGGTTTTAACGGCTCCCGGATGCATGGCGTTGATCGTGACACCCGTATCGATAAGCTGATCATTGAACTCCAACATGGTAAGCAATTGTGCCGTTTTTGCAGCACCATAGCCGGCAAGTCCGAGATAGAAGCGTTTTTCCCAATTTAGATCATTAAGATTCAATCCGCCGAAACGATGACCCTCGGAATTAACGTGTATGATCCTTGCCGGTGCACTGCCGATCAAACGGGGGATCATCATCTTTGTTACTAGAAAATTTGACAGGTGGTTTACATAGAAGACCATTTCATGGCCGTCCTCTGTCAATCGGCGGGTAGTATTGTGAATACCCACACTATTGATCAGTACATGGATCTTCGGACAGGCATCCAAACACTGTTTAACAGCCTTTCGTACTTCATCCAGTTTTGTAAAATCAGCCAGAAAATACTTTGTTTCCTTATCGTTGATAGCAGAGATCTCACGGCTGACTTTTTCAGCTTTCTCGGGATTTCTGACCAGCATGACGATCTTAGCACCGGCTTTTGCAAGGGATTTAGCCGCCTCGTAGCCAACACCTGATGTTGCACCGCTGATGACGCAGACCTTTCCCTCCATGGATTCCGTGGAATGTTTTTGCGGTAACCGGCCGTTCGTTATGAACTTTAATTCATCGGGCAATTCAAATGCCATGGTTTCTCCTAACCGAATTTGCGTTTTACGAAACGCCTGTACATTTTATTCCAGTGTGGAATATTGTTAAAGATATCACCCCACATGTCGTAGTAATCTCTTTGTTCCATGATCATGCCTTCATCATTCAGCGTCAGTTTGGAAGCTCCATAAAGGGGTGTGCTCGGATATTTTTTGAACATCATGGTCATGATCCAGTCGAAGATGATCTTATTGCCGGTTCTCGAAATGGTAACGATCTCCATATTCAATTGCTGGCAACGATCCGTAAGTCGATAACACATCTCTTCAAATTCCTTTTTTCCTTCGATCTTTTGGATCGAATCCTGGAAAACAATATTTTCGTGATAATATGGAATGATATGAGACCAGTCCGGTTTGCCCTCTGTATTATAGGTTTGAGACCAAAGCTTCTTGACCAATTCAACATTTAAGGGCTGCAATTTATTTTTGTTATAATCTTGACCTTCAGAAGAGTTCATGTTCACACCTGTGTTAAATTTTATCGTTATTAATATTACAAAATTAGCAGTTGAATTCAAAAATAAAAATCTTCAAGACATATAAATTGCTCTTTGCCGAGATAATTATCAATTGTCAATTTTCAATTTTTAATTAAAAAACCCGCTACGCGGACTATGATTTTACTTTTAAGAATATTGACCTACTTCGTTTATCCGTCCCCACAGATATGATACCCTTCGCCCAAGTCTTCATTCAGCAGTGGCCTGCTAGCTGAAGGCCAAGTTCGGCTACGAAGGCTGTACCTTGGCGAAGGCTAGTGGAGAATAGCGGGATCGAACCGCTGACCTCTTGAATGCCATTCAAGCGCTCTCCCAGCTGAGCTAATTCCCCAAATTCGTCAAATTGCCTGCCAATATAAGAAAAAATTTTGATAATCAAACAAAAAATTTGTATCTTCCATGTAACGTTTTACTAAACACATTGAGGAGTCTAAATGTCCGAACGCGTTCTTGCGATTAATCCCGGTTCCACCTCCACCAAGATGGCTGTGTTTACCAGGAAGAAAGTTGAATTCGAGTTAAAAGTTTCATTGGATGAAAGTCAAATATCAAAAGGTAACGTTTATGATGAATTTCCGTTTCGAAGAGAACAAATAAAAAAAGTGCTGGAAGAACACGGGATAAAAAAAATTGATATGGTGATCGGCAGGGGAGGATTACTGAAACCTTGTAAAAGTGGGGCTTTCCCAATTTGTGAGAGCATGTTAAATGACCTCAGAACAGCAAAATATGGAAATCACGCATCGAATCTCGGAGCACCTCTGGCAGCATATTTTGGTGAGATGTTTGGATGTCCCGCCTATATTATCGATCCGGTGGTCGTTGATGAAATAATCGATCTGGCGCGCATTTCAGGTGTTCCCGGGATAGAAAGAAAAAGTATCTCTCATGCTCTTAATATTAAAGCGACAACCCGACGCGTTTGCGACAGGAATAATTGGGATATCGAAAACCGGAATTTTATTGTTGTGCATATGGGTGGAGGGATCAGCGTTTGCGCCATGGAAAAAGGCAGGAATATTGATGTGAACAACGCATTGCTGGGGATGGGACCTTTTTCACCTGAACGTGCGGGCGCATTGCCAATTGGCGGTATTTTAGATCTTGTTTTTAAAAAAGGTATGGATGAAAAATCCATTAAGAAACTGTTAACGCGTGAAAGCGGTTTAAAAGGATATCTCGGCACTAATGACGTCAAAGAGATCGAAGACAGAATCAATAAAGGAGATAAATTTGCAAAGCTGATCCTGGATGCCATGCTTTACCAAACAGCAAAAGAAATCGGAGCAATGGCGGCTATATTGAATTTTGACGTTTGTGCGCTAATAGTAACGGGCGGCATTGCTTATTCACACTATGTTAAAGAAGAATTGCTGACACATCTTGGAAAGCAATTCTCTATTATCATCTATCCCGGTGAAAATGAACTGGGTGCTATGGGAGACGGGGGTTTCCGTATTCTTGACGGTAAAATGAAAATATTTGATTATGATAAAATGTGAGGTTAATTATGCATTACAGTGACATCTACGAACGAATAAACATTAAGAATCCAAAATCGGTCAATGTTGTATTTCCAAATTCTTCATCGATATTTGAAGCTCTGGCAGAAGCCGGGAACAAAGGGTTTGTCATCCCGAGGTTGTATGGGTTAACCGAAAATATGAAAGAACTGGCAAAAAAAGCAGGACTAAAAAACGGGATATTTATTGAAGCATCGTCACCGGAAGAAGCTATTTGGACTGCTATCGCCGATGTAAGGGATGGCAAAGGAGACGCTTTGATGAAAGGCGATATCTCAACGGCAGGTTATCTGAGTCCGGTACTTGACAGGGAAAAGGGTTTGCGTAAAGGTGATATTTTATCGCATATAGCCGTAGGTGACAGTCCCGGTTATCATAAACTGTTGTTCTTAACGGATGGTGCGATCAACATTGTTCCAGATCTGGAAAAGAAGAGAGCCATTACGGAAAATGCCATTGAATTGGCGGAGAAAATATTAAAAAGAAAACCCAAAATAGCTTTTGCCGCCGTTGTGGAAAAACTGAACCCAAAGATGCCTGAAACCCTGGAAGCAAGACAACTTGCCGAGGAATTTAGCGCTAAGGGTTACGAAGCTGAAGGACCGATGGCACTTGATGTTATCCTGAATGCGGAAGCGGCAAAGAAAAAAGGGATAGATTCCAAAATATCGGGTGATGTCGATATTATTGTTTTTCATGAGATCACAGTCGGAAATTATATGCTCAAAGCCATGATAGAATTGCAGCATGCGCCGGTTGGAGGATTGGTGATGGGTGCACAAGTTCCACTTATTCTGTTATCACGTTCAGACAGACCGTCAGAGAAATTAAATTCCATCGTGTTGTCTTTGATAGAATAAACGATAGATGTAAAGGACGGTCGCGACCGTCCGCTACACTATTCAAAAAATATGAAACTCACAATATTAGGCACTGCCGGGCAACTGCCAACCCGGGAAAGAAACCAAAATGCTTATTTTTTGGAATGGCCGTTTGGCGGTATTCTTTTTGATCCCGGAGAAGGGACACAAAGACAGTTTACTCTGGCAGGCATATCTCCCGGAAAGATCAGTGATATTTTTATTTCACATTTCCATGGAGATCATTGTCTGGGGCTTCCGGGCATCATGCAGCGTTTATCCATGATGCAGGTACCGCAAGAAATCCATATTTATTATCCGGAAGAAGGACAGTTGTATTTTGATGCCTTGAGTATTGCTTCAAAATACACCAGACACATTGAATTCTATCCCCTCCCTCTTAACGAGGGCATTGTTAAAGAGAACGAAGAATTTAAGATCGAAGCCTATGAACTTCTTCATAGCACACCGGCACTCGGATACCGATTGACAATAAAGTCAAAACTTCGGTTTGACAAAAATAAGCTTGAAAAGAATAAATTAAGCGGTCCCCTTCTGGGCGAATTGGAAAAAGAGGGCAAGATTAAACATCTTGGCAAGGTTTTTACTCGGGAAGAATTGAGTTACCGTACGGAAGAAAAAATATTCGCTTATGTTCTTGATACGGGAGTTTGTAATAATATCAATAAATTGATCCACGGTGCCGATACGGTCCTGATGGAAGGAACTTATCTTGACAGCGAAGTCGACCTTGCAGATGAGTATATGCATATGACCGGTGAACGAGCTGCTCGTTATGCCGGGGAAAATAATGTTAAAAAACTCATCCTGACTCACTTTTCTGAACGTTATAAAGACCTTAACTTATATCAGAAAGCAGTTGAAAAAACATTCAAAAATACGCATATTTCACATGATTTTGATATTTTTGAATTTTAACGCGGATAATAAATGAAAAGACCAAACTGGGATGAATACTTTCTTAATATAGCCAAGGTTGTAGCAACGCGATCTTCTTGCCTTCGTCGGCAAGTCGGTGCCGTGATCGTAAACAACAAGGATATAGTTTCAACGGGTTACAACGGATCTCCTCAATATCAAAAGAATTGTATTGAGATAGGTTATTGTTACAGGGATAAGCATAACATTAAATCCGGCACACAGCTGGAACGTTGCCGGGCGGTCGGCTCCCATGCGGAATCGAATGCCATCGCTCTTGCGGCCCGTAACGGTCATGCAACCGCGAATTCAACGATCTATATATGCGGCCACGAGTTCGTCTGTTATCAGTGTAAGGCTCAGATCGCCAATGCTAATATTAAGCGTGTGGTACTGGAAAAACCCGATGGAATAGTTGAAGAATGGATACCTGAAAGAGATTGGACGGTCCATCCCATCGATATGGAAGAGGAGAATTGCTCATGTTGAAAAAGATCGCTATCCTCAGCTTATGTCTGATCTTACTGGTCCCTGCGGTTGACCCGAACTATTACGTGCGCCGGGCCAATCTTAACTTTCAGCAGGTCAATGATATGATCGTTGACCTTAAGATACGTTCGCGTATGCCCGAAGCTACGCTTCCCGATCGTGAGACCGTGGTCCATTTTATTCGTCCCGATTCTCTTTATACAGAAGACGGTACACCTCTTATGATACCGAGTGAGATCTTTCTAATGGATCTTGAAAGACTTGTAAAGGATGCAAAATCGCTTCGGACGATTGAATTGGAAGAAAATAAAGATGATGTTGCTTTTATTGAAGTGATCAAGCCGATGGAAGGCAAAGATGTTATATTTCTTGCCATGATCGATACGGTCAACTGGGTGTTGTCTCAGATGAAAATGATCGATAAGCCGGAAATGGTCGCGGATATCAATTTTACGCAGGAAGAGATCCGGCCGGGACTTTTTATGCCTACGCAGATCAAGGTGATGATCGAAAGTAAAGAGACGCAGAAGAAAGTCGTGCCGAACCCTCGCGGAAATATGCCCATGTCATCTTCATTCGGGTATGTTGACCTTATCTTTTCGAATTACAGGATCAATACTCTAGAGCAAATCCCGGAAGAAAACGACAGCTTATTGATCGAAGAGCCTACACAGGAAGATACTCTGTCTATAACGCCGGATACGTTAAAATAGATCAAATAAAAAATCGGGGTGCATTATGCGCAAAGTATTAAGTGTCATACTGGGTGGAGGTCGAGGAACAAGGCTTGCACCATTGACAACCGTACGGTCCAAACCTGCAGTTCCAATCGGTGGAAAATACCGACTGATCGATATTCCCATTTCGAATTGCCTTAATTCCAATATCAGAAAAATGTATGTTCTGACTCAGTTTAATTCCGAATCACTGCACCGCCATATAAATCAGACCTATAAATTCGATAACTTTACAGAAGGTTTTTTGGAAGTGCTTGCAGCATCACAAACCATCGATAATATGAATTGGTACCAGGGAACCGCTGACGCGGTTCGTCACAATCTGGGACATTTTGAAACCTATTCATTCGATCAATATCTGATTCTTGCAGGTGACCACCTATATAGGATGAACTATGCCGATTTTGTTCACCATCACAGGAATATTAATGCAGATATCACGATCTCCGTTAAACCTGTAACCAGAGAAGAGGCAAAATCATTTGGTATACTAAAAGTTAATGAAGAGGGCCGGATCATTAATTTTGCCGAAAAGCCGACCGATGATAAAATTCTCGAAGAGATGAAAAGCCCCACCGGAGATCCCGAACGCCCGTATTTGGGTTCCATGGGTATATATGTGTTTAATCGTGATACTCTAAAAAAGACACTTGAAGAGATCCCGAAAGATGATTTCGGTGGCGATATTATTCCCGGTGCGATAGATGATTATAATGTTCAAGCATTTTTCTTTGATGGGAAATGGGAAGATATCGGAACGATCCGCTCGTTTTATGATGCAAATATCAATTTAACTGAAATGAGTCCGGACTTTCGATTTGTAGATGAAAATTTCCCCATTTATACGCATGCCAGAATGTTGCCGGGTTCCAGGATATCTGATGCTGATATTAAGCATTCCCTGATCAATGACGGGGCGCTTATACATGCCGATGTCATTAAAAATTCCATTTTAGGCATTCGTTCCGTCGTTCGTGAAGGCAGTAAGATCTACGATTCATATATCATGGGTAACGATTATTTTGAAACCGACCATAAGGAAAAGATCCCACTGGGCATCGGAAAAAATTGCATTATCAAAAAAGCAATAATTGACAAAAATGTAAGAATGGGAGATAATGTCAAGATTATCAATAAAGATAATATTCAGGATCACGTAGGTGAAGTATACTATATTCGGGATGGGATCATTGTTGTTAAAAAGGATATGGTCATTCCGGATAATACCGTTATCTAAAGCAAAAGGCAAAAGTACAAATTTAAAAGTAAAGGCGAACCTCTGTGTTCGCCTTTTATATTCTCTTTATATTTTTCTCGAACAGTCAGCTTCCTTCAATAGCGGGGCAAGCTGACAGGTCTTTATATCCAAGGACATTCTTCAGGGATCTTCAGCAGGGTCTCAATTTCCATAAATCTGTCTTTTGAAAGTTCAACACCTTCCATTTTTTCATGTGCCCAGGTTGTATGATAAGGTATATGAATGGCATAAGCGCCAAGTTCAAGTACTGGCACGATATCTGACCGCATGGAATTACCGATCATTAAAAACTCACCGGCTTCAATGTCAAGATGGGCAAGAAGTTTTTGATAATCGATTACCTGCTTGTCACTCATTATCTCGATATGATGAAAGTATTTTTCCAGTCTGGATTTACGAAGTTTTCTTTCCTGATCCAGTAAATCGCCCTTAGTTGCAAGGATCAGTTTATATTTTTTTGCGAGTATTTTTAAAACATCTTCTACATTATCAAGCAGAACAAGCGGAGAATCCGTCAACTTCTTTCCGGCTTCCAGGATCTTTCTGATCGAAGAAACGGGCAATTTATCTTTGCTTAGTCTTAAGGCCGTCTCAAGTATCGACAAGGTGTATGCTTTTGCTCCGTATCCGAAAAGTGCTAAATTTGCGATTTCTGTTTTATAGAGTTCAGCTGAACTTTCCTCAGCTGACATGTACGGCAGCATGGCATCGTTAAAAACATGCTCCAAAGCTCTATAAAAAGGTTCATTGTCCCAAAGTGTATCGTCGGCATCAAAAGCGATGTATTTGATATTGGGTTTTAGGTTCATTTTTTTCATTGTGAAATATAAGAAAAAACAGTTAAAGAGACAATAAACCAATATCCAATAACCAATAAGCAATCTGAAGATACAATATCCAATAGCCATGTGATAATTGAGAATAATTGGATATTGGAGTTTATCTCCAGTATCTTCTTTAATTAGCGTGTCTTCCTGTCTTGGAAATAAAAAAAACTTCATGTATATTCCTCAGAAATCAGAGGTATCAATGAATATTCTTTATGGAATACAGACAACTGGCAACGGACATATCGGGCGGTCCAGAGATATTGTTAAAGAATTGAAATTGCGCGGGCATCATGTCGAAGTGATATTTTCCGGAGAGCAGCAAAAGAGTATTCCATTCAGGGAGCTATTTGAACCCTACCGAATATTTAAAGGCTTAACTTATGTGACGGAAAACGGAAAGATCAATTATATAAAAACGGCCCCAAAGCTAGATGCCATATCTTTCATGAAAGATATTTTTTATTATGATGCCAAGCATATTGATCTTGTTATCAGTGATTTTGAGCCTGTTTCTGTACAGGTGGCCAAAAAGAACAAGATCCCTTCTGTGGTAATCAGCCATCAGACCGCGTTCCTGTATGATATACCATATCCGCCGCTATATCTCATGGTAAGAACGATCATTGAATATTTCGCTCCGGCCGATTTCACGGTTTCTACTCATTGGCATCATTTTGGATTTCCGATCTTACCGCCCATTTTGCCGGAGAGCGAGAATAAACTCAAAAGAACCCGGCAAGAGAAAAAGATCGTTGCATATTTACCATATGAAGATCCCCGTCATGTGATCGATCTGCTCAAAAAGTGCCCGCAAGACAGGGAATATCATTTATTCACAGATACTGATAAGATCCAGCAAAGATCCAATATTACACTTCATCCAAAAAACAGAACAAATTTTCTTGAAGAATTAAAGAATGCGGAGGGCGCTATACTTCATGCAGGTTTCATGGCAAATACCGAAGCGTTTGATCTTGGGGTCAAGACATTAGCGAAACCTATTGCCGGACAGGCTGAACAGATCGCAAATGCTATGGCGATCGAAACTTTGGGATTCGGAAAACAAATGAACACTATGGATGCTTCAGAAGTTAACGAGTGGCTTGAGATGCCTGCCATAAAAGCCATGAATTATCCAAGGATCGCTCCCAGGTTCGTCGATTGGATTGAAGGCGGTGTTTTTAATACCGAAAGTCTGACGAATATGTGTGAAGAACTATGGAATAAAATCCCCATTCCTCAGATATTCAGAAAGTAAACACGATTTAAGAATTCATTGAAATTATATTTGAAAAAGCCTATTTTAACTTAAAACAAAAGGAAATTATGAAACTGAAACGCATATTGATTGTTGTTCTGACATTAAGTCTGGTATTTGCTCAAACTCCGCAGGAAATAGTTGAGGAACTATCACTTTTACCTGAATTGGATCACGCTCAATGGAGTGTTTACGCCCGATATGTTGATCAAAGCAACTTTGAGAAACCGATTATCGATCATCATGGGGATATGTCATTGTCATGTGCCTCAAGTTTAAAGGTGATCACAATAGGCTTGGCACTGGATAAGCTGGGACCGGATTATACATTCAAGACCCGTCTTTATTATTCGGGAACGATAGATCAAGAAGGTGTTTTAGACGGAAATATTTATATTGTCGGTGATGGTGACCCGACACTTGGAGGAGATCAGGTCGGCGGTGTAAGAACCAATGGGAAATTAATGGCACATTGGGTCAAGGCGATCAAAAAAGAGGGAATCAAAACAGTTCTTGGAACAGTAATCGGCGATGAATCCCTGTATCCGCCGTATCATGTTCCCGGGACATGGACCTGGGAGGATATCGGTAATTATTATGGCGCGGGCATGACGGCATTGTGTTTTTCTGATAATAAGTATTATCTCGATTTCAAACCGGGAGATAAGGAAGGCGAACCGGCTGAAGTTATCGCCATTCGGCCCGAGATCCCCGGTATGACCTATACGAACCTGATGAGAACCGGACCCATGTATTCCGGAGACAACGGTTATATTCTATCTGCCCCCAATGTTTATCATGCGATATTTCATGGGACCGTTCCCGCAGGAGAAGAAAAATTCACGATCAAGGGAGCGATCCCGAATCCGGCAATGCTGGCAGCTCAAACGCTGAAGAGATCTCTTGAAAAAGAGGGGATAAAAGTTAATGAATCTCCATATGTCATCAATGAAAGTCCCAAATATGACGCTGATAAGCTTATAAAGACCGTGAAATCACCACCCTTATCGCGTATTGCTGAAATTACCAATAAATTAAGCAACAATACTTATACGGAAATGTTATTGCTGAAAGTTGCAAAAGAAGAAACTGATAATGGTACAACCCGGGCCGGGATCAAAGTCATAGAGAAATTTATGGATAAAATGAATGTGGAGCATTCGGGGTTGGATCTGGTAGATGCAAGCGGCCTCTCCCGTGAAAATATGATCACTACAAAAATATTCAGCGACTATTTGTCAGCCATGACAAAGAGGACTTGTTTTTCCGATTATTTCAATACCTTTGCTACAGCAGGTGATGATAATGATTTCGGTTTTGTCGTTTATTTCGGAAAAAATACACCTGCAGCTAAAAATGCAAAGGTTAAAACCGGATATATCGGTGGTGTTCGTTCTCACACGGGATATGTTATGACACGATCCGGCCGTATGATCGCATTTTCCTGTATTGCAAATAATTATCATTGTAAAACAAAAGAAATAACAAAAATCCACGAAAAAGTTGTAGCCGCATTGGCAGGAATGGAATAAGCATGCCGCTCGTCAACACAAAAGAACTTGTTTGTATCGTTTGCCCTGTGGGCTGCAAGTTGACAATTGAAAAACAGGAAGATGAATATATCGTCAAAGGAAATGTTTGCAAACGCGGACAAGAATATGCTATAAAAGAAATGACAAATCCCACGCGTATGCTGACCAGTACGGTTCGTTTGACGAATTCAAGACATGTAAGACTTCCCGTTCACAGTTCGTCACCGATACCCAAGGGCTTGATCTTTGATGCCATGAAAGTGATCAACTCCACCAGTGTAAAAGCACCGGTCGAAGTCGAACAAGTGGTCATTAAGAACATATTGAACACCGGGGTGAATATCTGTTCGTCCAGGACCGTCAAATGAATAAAGAAAAGGCTAAAAAGAGGATAATTGAACTTCGCGATATATTGAATGAGCATAATCATCGTTATTATGTTTTGGACGATCCGCTGATATCCGATGCCGAATACGATACATTATTTCGCGAATTACAAAATCTTGAATCCTCATACCCTGAATTTGCCGATCCAAATTCTCCAACATCACGTGTTGGAGGAGCAATTCTTACCGCCTTTTCTGCATTAAAGCACAGCACTCCCATGTTGAGTTTAGCCAATGCGCTTAACGAAGACGAATTGATCGAATTTTACAAACGTTTACAAAAAAATACAGGGCAAGAAAACGTCGAACTGGTCGGGGAACCTAAACTGGACGGACTGGGTGTTGAACTTATTTATCAAAATGGTGTCTTTGAAGCCGGTTCCACGCGCGGTGACGGTTATACCGGAGAGGATATTAGCGAAAATCTTAAAACGATCAGGCAGATACCTTTAAAGTTACAAGGAGAGAAAATTCCCGAACTTCTTGAAGTCCGCGGAGAAGTGATCATATCGAAAAAGAATTTTGAAAAGCTGAATAATGAAAGGCAAAAAACCGGTGAGAAATTGTTTGCCAATCCTAGAAATGCAGCGGCCGGTTCGCTTAGGCAACTGGATTCAAGTATCACGGCAAAACGTCCTTTGGAGATATTCATCTATGCTCCGGGATCCATCCTCGGAATAGAATTCAAGACACATACAGAGATGCTTGGTCAATTCGGAGATTGGGGATTCAGGATCAACCCTTACAACCGCATTCTAAAGAACCTCGGGGAAATGATCGATTATTTCAAGAAAATGGAAGATAACAGAGAAGAAATTCCTTATGATATTGACGGTATTGTCGTAAAAGTCAATTCACTGAAGCTTCAGCGTACGCTTGGAATGAGAACACGTACCCCAAGATGGGCGATCGCTGGAAAATTCAAAGCCCGCACCGGGATAACAAAGATCAAGTCCATTATAGCTCAAGTAGGAAGAACAGGGGTTCTCACACCGGTGGCAAACCTGGAGCCGGTTCAACTGGGCGGAGTGGTCGTTTCCAGAGCGACACTGCACAATCAGGACGAGATCGACAGAAAAGATATCAGAGTAGGTGATTGGGTTGTTATCGAACGCGCCGGAGATGTTATACCGAAAGTGATCAAAGTCATCAAGGAACGTCGCCCCGATAATACAAATCCCTATCATTTACCAGAAGAATGTCCGGTATGTGGAGCTGATGTCCAACAGGTGGAAGGCGGAGTTGCCGTTAAATGCGTGCATAGGGACTGTCCTGCACAGCTTAAAACCGGCATCAGTCACTTTGTATCCAAGCTAGCCATGGATATCGACGGTATGGGCACTAAGATCGTTGATCAATTGGTAGAAGAACGTCTGCTCAGCTCCGTTGCAGATGTCTATGCACTAAAATTTCAAGATATCGTCAAATTGGAACGCTTTGGCGAAAAATCAGCCGCCAATCTTATCAAATCCATTAAAAAATCGACCAAAAGGGCTCTTCATAACGTGATCTATGCCTTGGGCATACCCAATGTCGGCGAATATCTTGCGCGCGTTCTGGCGGAAAAATTCCGTTCATTGGATAATTTGCGTCAAGCCGATATGGAAACCCTTGTAAATATTGATGATATAGGTGAGATAGTAGCCGAAAGTGTTGTAACTTATTTTAACGATAAAGATAATTCCCAAATGATCGATCGTCTTATTGGCTTTGGTATCGATCCGAAAACCGATCAAAAAAACGATCTTCCCCTGGATGGTAAAATATTTGTGTTTACCGGAGGACTTTCATCCATGTCCCGGGATGAAGCCAAAGAGATTGTGCGCAATCTGGGAGCAAAGGCTTCCGGTTCTGTATCAGGAAACACCGATTACGTCGTGTCGGGAGAATCTACCGGTTCAAAACTTGATAAAGCCAAGGAATTGGGCGTAAAAGTTATGAATGAAAATGAATTCGTTGAATTCATGAAGGGATTTGGAGTGGAGATGGAAGACAAGAATAAACAGATTAAGATATTTTAAGGTAGTGTAGGGGACGGTAGCGACCGTCACAAATGAAAAAAAGGGCGACTCACGAGTCGCCCGTACATATTCAAGAGACGCAGCTTTGCTGCGTCTTTACCATATATGATTATTATTTCAGTTTATCCACCAATTTACCCGCAATATCCAGATAATATTTGCTTTCATCAGAGCCGGGTTTGCTTTCAACAATGGGAGCACCAGTATCGGCCGCACTCATAATATCCTCGTTCAGGGGAATCTCGCCAAGGAATTCGACTTTAGAACGCTCACTCTCTTTGAATCCGCCGTTTTGACCGAAAATATAGGATTTATGACCGCATTCGGGGCAGACAAAGTAGCTCATATTTTCAACGATGCCCAGAATGGGAACATTGACCTTATTGAACATGCTGATGCCGCGTTTTACATCAGCCAATGCAAGATCCTGAGGCGTTGTGACAATAACCGCGCCGCTAAGAGCGATCTTCTGGACCAAACTCAACTGAATATCACCGGTACCCGGTGGAAGGTCGATGATAAGGTAATCCATCTTTTTCCACCAAACTTCATTCAACAATTGATCAACAGCTTTCATTACCAGAGGTCCACGCCATATAACAGCCGTATTGGAGTCCATAAAGAATCCCAATGACATTATCTGAATACCGAATTTTTCGGCTGGAAGAATACCCTGCTCAGAAACGGATTCGGTTGGCTTATGTTGACCGAACATCATAGGAACGCTGGGACCGTAAAGGTCAAGGTCCAAAAGTCCGACTGAATAACCCTTTTCTTTTAATGAAAGTGCCAGATTGGCTGCTACGGTTGATTTTCCCACACCACCCTTAGCGGAGGCGATGGCTATAACATGATCTGCGTGTCTCAATTTTTTCTGCAGATCAAAGGGATTTTGATTTTCTTTAGACATATTTACTCCTAAATACAAAAGGGCAGATAAACTGCCCTTGTTTCTTTTTTGTATAGTCCTGTTTTAACCTTCAGAAATAGCTTCAACAGGGCAGGCGGCAATGCATGCCAGGCAATCAATGCAAAGATCTTCGTCACAGACTGCTTTACCGTTTTCAAGGCTCAGGGCTTCAACCGGACATACTTCCACACATTCGCCGATGCCTTCACAAACATCATGATTTACTACGACTGCCATTATGAATCTCCTTTTAATTGTACATCTGACAACGTGTAAACTTAATGTAATTAGATTTTATTCTCAAAGACTTTTTATGTTTTTTTAATTTTTTATTCGTTTTTGTGTAGTAAAGCCATAAATTTTATTGTCTAATAAACAGTACTGAAACTAATAAAGGAGAGAAAAATGAATGTATTCTCAAGGATTGGAAATGTTTTTGTCGCTCCGTCAAAATGCTTTGTTTCCATTCAGGATCAAGGGAAAAAATGGACCGATTATGTTATTCCTTTTATTCTGCTGGTCGCAATGGTCGTTGTGTTTATGGCAATGACATCAGAGCTGATGCAACAAGCGAGTGTGGATGCCATTATGAAGATGGATCAACTGTCTGATGCTCAAAAACAAGCGGCTATTCAGCAGCAGAACTCCCCGATCGTCAATATCATTAAATATGCTTCATCTGTTGTTGTGACCGCAGTGAGTGTTCTGATCGGCGCCTTGATCATGTGGATAGTTGGCAATTTTATCGGCGGCGGAGACCAGAAATACGGGACATTGTTGGTAACAGCATTATATATTCAGCTGATCTCTATCCCTGAATCCATTATTAAGCTTATCTTAATGCTCCAAAAAGATGTAACAACCGTATACGTTGGATTTGCCTCATTGGTCAGTGAGCCGAATCTTTCCTCGTTTGGATTTCAAGCTCTGGGCCAGCTGGAATTTTTCAAGATATGGCGTATAATTGTTTGGGTTATCGCTTTTAAGGTCCTTTATAAATTTACAGGTAAGAAATCAACGTTACTGGTGGTCATTACCATGATCATTGGTATGTTGCTGCAGGCGCTCTGGACAAGTTTCCAAATGGGAAGAATGGGATAAGCAAGGAAAAGTAAAAAAGGACGAAGACCCTTCGAAGCTCCAAAGGAGCGAAGTATAGATAAAGTAAAGCCTCGCATTGCGAGGCTTTTTTATTGCTAATTTAATTATCGTACTCTCGTACTCTCAAAGTTCAAGAGGTGAAGAATCTACGAAAGGCGGTTTTACGATCTCAGCCCTTAGCTTTCTTCCTCTTACGTCCAAAAGGATCTCCGTACCGGTTTTTGAGAATTCTCTCTTAACATATCCGGTACCGATACCGATACCCAAAGACGGCGACATGGTGCCGCTGGTCACTTTACCTATTTTTTCTTCCTCATGGTACAATTCATAACCGTGACGGGGGATTCCGCGATCCAGCATTTTAAAGGCAACCAGTCTTTGTGCCGGTTTTTCTGCTTTTACTTTAACAAGTTCTTCTTTTCCGACAAAATCATCGGATTCAAGTTTTGTGATCCAGCCGAGCCCCGCTTCGATGGGATTGGTATCTTTATCGATATCATTCCCATAAAGAGCATATTTCATTTCAAGTCTCAGTGTATCGCGAGCTCCTAAACCTACGGCTTGGATGTCTTCTTTTTCCCCTGCTTTAAAAAGCGCATCCCATAATACAAGAGAATCTTCAGGAGCATGGTAAAGTTCAAACCCCGGCTCTCCGGTATAACCCGTTCTTGAAATGATCATGTCAATACCGGCGATCTTTCCTTCAACAAAATGATAAAAACCGATCTTTTTCAGATCAACATCCGTCATTGGCTGTAAAACCTTCAGCGTAAGAGGACCCTGTACCGCAAGAAGAGCGGTATCGTCACTATGATCGCT
>CAYVLJ010000011.1:0-15087 GCA_964452375.1 uncultured bacterium
CCTGATCTCCTGCAAAACGTTAAAGGGGCTGATTTTTCCGGTGTGCAGGGTAGTAATAATTAAGTCGTAATTATTTGTTTTTAATTGTTTTAGGGCTTCTTCGCCTGTTGGAACCGCTTCAATTTCCGGGGGTGAAGAAAGATTAAGCTCCATGTATTCGCCAATAACCTGCTCTCCCAATAAGGCATCTCTTTCAAATACAAAAGCGTCATATACTGTTGAGATCAGTAAGATTTTTTTCACCCTGAACTGCATAAGCTTTCGGAGGATATTGTCGCCGTATTTATATTTATTGTAATATTCGATTATGTTAAATTCGCTCATGTTTTCCAAACTCCTTCAAAAACAAAATTTACCGGCCCTTCAAGCCAAATGTTTTTGTAAACATCATCATCTTCATAAAAAACAATTTTCAAATCTCCGCCTTTCGCTTTGACTGAATATTCTTCCCGATATGAACCGTTGAAGTGCTCAACGATCGCAGCGGCAACAGATCCCGTTCCGCATGCAAGTGTTTCGTTTTCTACTCCTCGCTCATAGGTTCTTATGTGGATCCTGCCTTTTGCGTCGGGTTGAATAAAATTAACGTTGCAGCCGTTCGGTGAATATTGAGAGCCCTCTCTTATCGCCTTGCCGCGACGATATACGTCCATATCCACAAGGTTATCCACATACTCTACATGATGAATGGATCCGGTGTCAACCCGATATCCCTCTCCCTTTTTAGTCACCCCTTGAACATTTTGCATTTTTAGCGAAACGGATTTATCTTGGTTTATCTTGGCTTCGTGCTCGCCGTCAATGGCATCAAATTTTATATTCTTGATCTTGTTTAAATATCCGCAATCGACCGAAAACGCAACCAGGCATCTTCCTCCGTTTCCGCACATTGTCCCCTCATATCCATCGGAATTGAAATATATCATTTTAAAATCGTTTGTTTTTGATTCCCTTAAAAGGATCAGACCGTCGGCGCCAATTCCAAATCTTCTGTCGCACATATTGCGAATTAAATGATGGTCTTTTTCCGGGAAATTGTTTTCTATATCTTTGATCAATATAAAATCGTTTCCGGCACCTTGATATTTTGAGAATTTGATCACCATGTGTACCCCAAATTTAACTCCGAAGAAAAATATAGGTATTTGCCCCGATAATAACAAATAACAAAAAAGTGTTTCACGTGAAACGCAGTAATCGAAAAATCAAAATCGTCAGCTGATTATAATAAGTATTTTAGAATCTTGCCGGGGCATGTTAAAATATTATATTATTGGGTATGAAAAAAGTGTCTGAAAAAAGTGTTTCACGTGAAACATCCAAAATATCGGGTCTTTTGGATCTTCTTGGGGGTGACGGGTCCATACGGTCAAGCCTTTCACTTTTAAAACATCGAAACTCTTTGATCTTAAATACAAATAACCTGGGGTTTGTTTTATTTTGGTCAAAGTTGTTAAGCGCTGAAGATTACTTTCCCCTGTTTGTGTTTAATTCAGAAAGAGATGCCGAATCTTTCTATTCTGACGCGCTTGGGCTTTTTGATCCTGATTCCATTGCCTGGATCCCCTTGTTCTCGCCCGGACCGGCTATGTATGAAAATGCCGCTTTAGAAAATCATATTTCCCGTTTTCTTGATGATCATTATAAGGGCAAGGTCGATATTCTGATATCTTCAGATAAAATATTTGACCAGGTTGTTCCAGATAAACAAAGCCTTAGAAATAACCTCCTTCATTTTAAGTCCGGGAATGATATTGACTATTCCCTTCTTCCCGATAACTTGGTGGAATTGGGTTATCAAAGAAGTGGCATGGCTGAATATTGCGGGGAATTTGCCGTTCGCGGGGGTATAATCGATATTTACCCTTACGGCGAAACTTACCCTTTGCGCATAGATCTTTTTGGAAATACGGTTGAATCAATACGTCGTTTTAATCCCAATGATCAAAACAGCTTCGAAACTCTTGAATATGCCACCGTAAGGCCGGCTTCATTTTCGAAATACTCCCGTTCTACCATACGTGAGATTTTGCCCTCCAACACGGTTGTTATATATGTTGACCCCGGGACGGAAAACCGGGAAGCTTTATCCTTTAATGCAGACATATCTTTTAAGCAGGTGTTTTTCAGGCCTGCAGAACCCGGGGCAGACGTGCATTTTTCGATTGCCGATATTGATCTGCCCGGTAAAGCCCGGCGTGATATGTTTTACGAACAGGTCCTTGATAACTTTAAACATATTTTTGTTTTGGCGGAGCATGATGTTGTTCTTGCTTCTTTTAAAGAAAGCCTTGCTGGTCGTGCGGTTTATTGTCCAATAAATATCACAACGGGTTTTCAATATAAGCCTCTTGGTTTAATTGTTCTCTCCGGGCGTGAAATGTTTCATAAAGAACATTTTACAAATCCCAATAGCCGCTTTATTCCCGAACGTTCAAAAAGAATTGAAAATATCGATTCTCTTGAATACGGACAGGCGGTTGTTCATGTGGATTACGGTATCGGAATATATCGCGGTATTGAATTGCTTGATTTTCGGGGCATAAAACAAGAATCCATGGTTGTTGAATACAAAAATAAAGATCGCGTGTTCGTTCCGGTCAGGTATATGAATAAAATATTCAAATACAGTGGCGAGAAACCGGCAAATATACATTTGGATCAGATCGGCACAAGCCGGTGGGAACAAGCAAAATCCTCGACACGTAATTATCTTAAAAAAGCCGCTTTTGATCTTTTGAGTCTTTACCGTGACAGAAAAAAATTAACGGGGTTTGCTTTTCATCCCGATACCCCGGATACCCTTAAGCTAGAGGCTGATTTTCCCTATGAAGAAACGCCCGATCAGAAAATTGCTATCAAAGATATTTCCAGGGACATGGAAAACAACAGGATCATGGATCGTTTGGTTTGCGGGGACGTGGGCTTCGGAAAAACCGAAGTTGCCATACGCGCCGCTTTCAAGGCAGTGTATTCCGGAAAACAGGTTGCCGTTCTTGTTCCGACAACCATGTTGTGTTTCCAGCATTTCGATAGCTTTAAAAATCGGCTTTCTTCTTTTGGCATAAATGTTGATTATATCAATCGCTTTGTAACCGGCAAAACCTTAAACAAAAGCCTTAAGGCTGTAAAAGAAGGTATGACTGACATCTTGGTCGGCACGCATAAATTGCTATCTAACAATTTGTTTTTTAAAGACTTGGGCTTGCTAATTGTTGATGAAGAACATCGTTTTGGTGTAAACCATAAAGAAAAGATCCAGAACATGAAACGCCATGTTGATGTTTTAACTCTGACGGCAACCCCCATACCCAGAACCTTGCAACTTTCACTTGTGGGGCTGCGCGATATTACAAAGATCGATACCCCGCCGAAAGAACGGTTGCCCATAGCAACAAAAATTATTTACTGGAACGATGAAGACATTAAAATGGCCATTGGGCGCGAGCTTGAAAGGAACGGGCAGGTTTTCATTCTTCATAATGTCATACAAGAACAGCCTGCGCTTCGCGAGAAGACCGAAAAAATGTTTCCGGATATTGGTGTTAGAACGGCACATGGAAAACTTTCAGGATCAGAGCTTGAAAAGACCATGTTGGATTTTTATCATCACAAATTTGATATTTTGATCACAACGACAATTATCGAATCGGGCATTGATGTACCCAATGCCAATACTCTTATTGTAATGAGCGCGCACAATTTTGGACTCTCTCAATTGTATCAGATTCGCGGCCGCGTCGGGCGTTCTTATAAAAAGGCTTTTGCCTATCTGGTTCTTCCGCGAGGCAAGCATATTAATCCAACTGCGTTGAAGCGGCTTCAAACACTGGAGTATTATACGGATCTTGGTTCGGGCTATCAGATCGCCATGCGCGATCTCGAGATTCGCGGCGCCGGCTCCTTGTTTGGTGTTGAGCAAAGCGGTCACATTAATCGAGTTGGATATGCATATTTTAATCATCTTTTCGGCGAAGAGGTCGAATCCATAAAAGCGGGCGAAAATAAAACTATAATCTCCAGGGTCCCCGATCTTAATCTTGAACAACCCGCATATTTTCCCGAAACATATATTGAAAATAAAGATATCCGCATATCGTTTTACAGAAAAATATCAACCGTTGTATCTTCTGCAAGTGACTATTTGTCTGCAGTTAAAGAACTAGAGCGCCTGGCCCGGTCATGTCGGGACAGGTTTGGGAATTTACCCGTCGAAGCCGAAAATCTGTTCGGCGAATCCCGTCTTGCCGTTTGGCTGAAACAATATAAAATAGAATCCTTCTTTTTAAAAAACGATCACCCTGTTGCTGTTTTTCAACAATCGCTGCCTGTCGCCGAGCTTCAACTTGTTGCCGGTCGATTCCTGCATCTTTTGAATGAAAAAAACGTTTCTGTTGAATTTATTTCAAAAGAGAGACTTTCCGCAAATATAGGGAAGAATTTCATTGGCTTGTTTTTTCGCGGGAACTTTTAAGCCATGCCGGCTTTGATGCCCATAAATAAACATTTTATTTTGTCTGCTTGTGTGTTAAATTTTCAAGTTAAAAAAATGGAGTGAACATGAAGCGTCTGGTAATTTTAAGTTTGTTGGTTTTTCTTATACTTATGTCTTGTTCTTTGACGGGAGATAAAAATATTGCCATTGTGGCCGGCAATAAAGTTTCCGTGGAGGAGCTTTACAAATATATTCCGCCTTCGGAGTTTGAATCTTTTTCCACCGAGGAAAAAGAATCGCTGGTCCGCCAGATCTGTGATGATTACCTTACCCGATATTTTCTTGAAGACCGGGGGGTTCTTGATTCCGGAGATGTTTATTGGGAAATTGAAACCTGGGAGGTGCGCGAGCTGGCAAACGGCGCTTATCAACATTTGGTTATTGATAAAATAATGAACGATAAAACAATGCGCGATCTTTATAATAAACTAAAATATGAATTGAATATCAGCCACCTGTTGATCGCTCACAATGCGGCTCAGCGACAACTTAACGAAAGAGATGAAGATGAGGCCTTATTACTTGTAAATAAGATCGCCGACAGTATTAATGTTGATAATTTTAATGATTATGTGATGAAATATTCCGATGATGTCAGCAAGGAAGAAAATTCCGGGAATCTCGGATGGGGTTCTTCCGGCACTTGGGTAGAATCTTTTGAGAATGTCGCATATGCTCTCGAGCCCGGTGAAATATCCGAGCCTGTTAAAACCGAGTTCGGTTATCATATCATCAAGCTGAATGAGCGCCGCGAGACCAATGTTGAGCCTTTTGAAAAGATGCGTGATGAGCTTATTGATATAGCCTATAATCGCTGGAGAACTAAATTTTCTCTGCGCCAGGCTGTTGTTTTTGATTCTTTGTCAACCGCACGACCGCTTGTGCTTGATGATTCTCTTGTGACAGATTTCATCGATCGTTTTATTCGATTATCGGTAAATGTTTTTTATTCCGACCAGTTCACGACCTTTGATATCTTAGATGTTTTTGAAGATTCTTTAACCGTGGGGTATCTTGGAGAAACCCCAATTGATAAAAGGTGGATATATAAATATTCAAAATTAGTCAGTATTCAAAGGCCAAACCGCTTTGACAGCGAAAAATCATTTCGGAGTTTTGTTGAACAAAATCGTCTGGGCGATTTGCTGAGCGGGGCCGCAATTAACCTCGGCTTGAATAAGTCCGACGATTACATTAAAACCAAAAATGTTTATCTCGCAAAAAAATCAGCGTCTTTGTTTGACAAATTATACGTTTTTGAAAAGATCAATCCTGCGCCCCAGCAACTTCGTGATTTTTATGAAGAAAAGAAGGGTGAAATCTATAGAATTGAAGATCGCGTTCGTGTCAGAGAAGTCCTTTTGGAAGATTCGCTTACCGCTGCTGAAATTCTTGAACGAATCAATAATGGTGAAGATATTGGCGATCTTGCCACACAATATTCTATCAGAAACATGGGTAAGAAAAACAGGGGTGAGATACCTGCGGTTAAAAAAACACAATATGGTGAAATGGGGATTGCCGCTTTTAATATGAGAGATGGCGAGGTTGGCGGTCCGTTTAAGGTTGGTGAATATTACTCCGTAATTAAGAGAGAGGGCTATATTCCCGCAAGCTATCGTTCATATAATGATATTTTATATCGGCTTTTAACCGACTATAGAAGTCATCATATGCCCGAAAAAAGACTTGAGCAAAAGAAAATGCTGCACAATAAATATTCCGTGAGGATCAATCGATCGTTTATAAAATAAAACATTTTGTCCCGTTGTTGATCTTGATGATTGTTGTTTCGGGATGTCTTCCGCCTTTCGGTGAATCGGATCCCGTGGTTGCGCGTGTTCGTTTTAAAAAACTTCGCGTTTCAGATATTGAAAATAAATTGGGCGCAAATCCGGAGATTCAGTTGCGCGAACAATTTATTGATAATTGGGTGGATCAACAATTGTGGTTTATTGAGGCAAAAAAGATCGTTCGCCTTAATAAAGAAGAACGTCAACAGGTCAATGATTATCGTTCAAGTTTGATAATAAGAAAATATCGCGATCAATACCTACTTGGCAGTATTATGATAACGGAAAATGATGTTCTTCAATATTATGAAGATCACCATTCTGAATTTATAACCGACGTGGATGCCGCTTTTGTTGAATTGTATGTTTGTCGCTCAAGCGATATCGCCAAAGAGGTTATATCTTCTCTGGAGTCGTCTGAACAGCCATTGCTTTCTCCAAATTTCAAACTCGTTAAAAAGAACATGTGTGTTGATCCCCTTGATCGTGCGATATTTAATGACAAAAACAAACAGACGCTGATTGGCCCCGTATCTCATAATAAAGATCATTATGTTGTGTTTGTTATCGAAAGGTATAAAAAGGGATCTCGTCTTCGCGTGGAACATGTTCGTGATGATATCATTCAAAGGCTGAAAATTACAAGGTACTCGAATGTGCTTCAGCAAAAACAAAAAGAATTAAAGGACCGTATAAATGTCAAAATTAAATAGATCGTTGTTCGTTGGTTTTCTTTTCGCTGTTTTTTCTTTTCTTCCAGCACAACAGTTGGTTGATGGAATCGCCGCCATTGTTGGTGAAGATATTATTCTTTATTCTGAGATGAATCAGTATGCTTTTGAAATGGCCCAACAAAACGGCATTGATATTTATAACGATCCCGCTGCCTTTTCCGCACTTCAACAACAGGCTCTTCGTGACTTGGTTAATTCAAAGATAATTCTTCTTCAGGCCGAAACCGATTCTATAGAGGTTAACGAGAGAAATGTGAACGCGACCGTCGAACAGCAAATTCAACAATATGTTCAAATGGCCGGTTCCGAAGATATTCTTGAAATGTACTTTGATATGCCCCTAAAAAAGGTTCGTGAAATGCTTTACGACCGTGTTAAAAGTTCAATGCTTTCCCAGCAGCTTCAGGCTGAAAAATTTTCAAAGATCAAGATCTCGCGTCCCGAGGTAATTGAATTTTATGAAACAAACAAAGATTCACTTCCGGACCTTCCGGAGAGGATCGATATTGATCACATTTTAATAACCGAAAAACCTTCGCCGAAATCAAAACAAAACACGCTGGATATGATCAATGGCATTAGAGAGGAAATACTGAACGGTACGCTTAGTTTTGAAGAGGCCGCTTTTCAGTATTCCCAGGATCCCGGTTCTGCCGAAGATGGCGGTGATCTTGGCTTTGTTCCCAAAGGAACTTTTGTTCCCGAATTTGAAAAGGCCGCTTTTGCTTTGAAACCCGGAGAGTTGTCTCAACCCGTTGAAACTCAATTTGGTTATCATCTGATTGAAACAATAGAAATGCGCGGTGAATTGATCCACTGCAGACACATTCTGTTTTCAGTTCAGACTACAGATGAAGACAATCAATATGTTATTAACATGTTATCCACATTAAAGGACAGTATCCTAAAAACGGGTGATTTTGAATATTTTGCAAGAAAATACAGCGAAGATCCCGATGTGGAAATGAATGGTGGCCACCTTGGTGAATTTGCTTTAGAAACCTTGCAAATTCCCGAATTTGGAGAAGTTGCAAAAGGTTTAAAGGAGGGTGAGATTTCTGATCCCTTTATTTCTCCATATGGTTTTCATATTATGCGTTTAAATAAATATTTAAAACCTGAAAAAATCACTTTGGAAAAACACTATCCTGTGCTTGAAACAATGGCTTTAAACCAAAAACAGTCTAAATTCTGGCAAGATTGGATGGAAAAACTTTATGGAAAATATTATGTGGAAATCAAGTTCTGAATTCAGGATAATTTTAATAATTTCTTTTAACCCGGCTATTTATTCATAATTAAAAATAATTATCCACATATTACACATAGTTATCCACTTTACAAAACATTTGTAATCAATTTATTATCAACCTGATTTGTGTGATATTCACGAAATTAACACTATTAGGAAAATTATTATGTATTTTAAAGAAAAAGATATTAAATTAATTGTCGACAATGCTTTAAATGATAGAGGTGAAAAATGAAATTTACCGTTTCGAAAGAAAAATTTTTCCATGTTTTGCAAAAGGTATCGAATGTAACTCCGGTAAGATCCACATTACCGATCTTGTCTTGTATTCTTTTTACCGTAAAAGACAATACACTTAAAATGCGTTCAACTGACCTGGAGATCACGATGGCTGCAACATGTGATGTTCAAATGGAAGAAGAAGGCGCAATTGCAGTTCCCAGCAAAATGATCAAAGAAATAACAGGAGAATTGCCGGATACTCTTCTTCATTTTAAAATAGAAGACGAACAGGTCATTATTACCACTGACATAGGCGGAGAATATAAGATCATGGGTCATCCCGCTATGGAATTTCCCACAGAACCGGTTGTTGATGACAGTAAAATAATTACTTTGCAGGCGGAAAAATTTAAACGCATTGTTGAAAAAACAGGATTTGCCGTTAGCCGCGATGAAATGAAAGTGGCTCTAAACGGGGTATTGTTTCAATTTTCTGAAAAAGAACTATGTGCCGTTTCAACCGATGGACACCGCTTAGTAAAATATACATTAAAGGAATTCGAAGGCGCGGAAGATATTAAAGATATTATCGTACCTCCAAAATTTCTCAATCTTTGCGTAAGCAGTATTAAAGACGTTGAGTTTGTTACGCTTCGTATCGGTCATAATCACGTTATGTTGGAGCTTGAAGAGACAACCGTATATTCCAGGATCATTGAAGAAAGATTTCCCGATTATGAAAGCGTTATCCCGGCCGAGAACGACAAAAAGATACTTGTTAAAATTGATGATCTTCTCTCGGTTGTTAAACGCGTTGGCATATTTGCAAGCAAAAACACCCGTCAAATATCTTTAAACTTTACCCAAAATTCAGCATTGGTCAAAGCCGAAGATATTGAAACCGCATCAACCGCAAAGGAAGAAATATCCCTGGAATATGACGGCGAGGATTTTGTTATCGGCTATAACTCCGATTACCTGCGTGAAATGATACGGCATATTGACGGTGAAATGGTTGATATTCATCTAAAAAATGCATTAATGGCAGGACTTTTCTTTCCAACCGAACAACTTCCGGATGAAGAGATACTGTTTCTTCTCATGCCAATACGATTAATGTGACCATAAGAATTTTTTATTCATAAGAGGCATCAAATGAAAAATACATTAGTATTACTCTTAGTCGTTCTATTATTAATTTCTTGTTCGTCTTTTGTTTATTATCCCAATAGTGTAAACGCGCCCCTGTTAAGTGAAAAAAATGAAATGAAATTCTCCGCCGGAATAAAAGGATTTGGCGTGGATCTAAGATCCGCTTATGCAATAAACGACCAAATAGGCGTCCAAATAAATGCAAATGCCATTAACATAGAAAACACCGAAACGATTTTCGGGGTCAGTACCGATTACCGGAATGGAAATTATTATGGAGAAGCGGCGATCGGTTATTTTAATGAAATTATACCAAGATTGGTATTTGAGGCTTATGCCGGAACCGGAATAGGTAGAAGCTTTTCCAGAAATTTGGATTTTGATGAACTAAGAACAACAATGTACAGTAAATTATATTTACAGCAAGACATTGGATATAAATCAAAAATATTTCACGTGGGCATAGCATTCAGAGAAGCATTTGTCAATGCATATCAAACCAAGATTAACAATATCGACCAAAATATTTCGGCATTTGATTTTTTCTTTGAACCTGTAATATTTCTTGCGCTTGGAGGAGAAAAATTCAAGATCAATGCTCAAGCTGGCGTATCTTATGCTTCAAGAGCAAGCATAATAAATTATCCTCCTTTTATTTTATCTTTGGGCGTTGAAAGAGTATTTAATTCCGAAAAACAAATATCGGAAAAATAAACCATTGCGGGGGCTGAAAATTATCAACAAAATTTAAACCGGAACAGCTGATAATCATCTTTAGATATGATAAAACGCATTACATTAAAAAATTTCCGCATCTTTCAAGAAAAAACGGTTGAATTCCAACCGGGAGTAAATGTAATTCTTGGAAAAAACGGTGTTGGAAAAACATCTCTACTTGAGGCAATCTATTTTTTATCCTTTACGAAATCTTTTAAGGCGCCCCTTGATTCCGACATGGTCAAACACAATAAAGACTATTTCCAGATCAGTAGTCTTTGGGATAATGAAAAACATAAAATAGCACAGGGTAATTATTGGAAGAAAAAAGGAAAAAAATTTATTTTCGACGACGAGGGCATCACCAGATTATCCGATATCATAGGCACCTTTCCCATCGTTTTTCAATCACCTGAAGATTATAGGGTCACCGCCGGACCCAGCGCAGAACGCCGTATTTATTTTGACCGTTTCATTTCTCAGATATCAAAAGAATATTTGCAGGATTTGATAACCTATCGAAAACTTATAAAGACAAGAAATTCATACCTTAAGCAATTGAACGAAAATAATAATTATTCATACACGCCACAACTTCAAGTATATGATAAACAATTATCACCCGTCATGTTTCGCATAATAAATATGCGCAGATCATATGTATCGATATTTAATGACCATTTGAAAGATCTTTATAACAATACCTTTAATGGAAAAACGCAAGCAGCGATCAAATATAAACCCTCTCTTATGGCCGACAATGAAATAGATTTTCAGACCCAGCATAGCAAATCGACACAAGAAAGCTTTGAAAAAGAGATCGTTCTCAAACGAACACTATACGGCCCGAATTACGACAAATATGTTTTTCTTAGGAACAACACCCCGCTTATCCATTTTGCATCACAGGGAGAACATAAAATTTGGATGACAATGATGAAATTGGCAGAAGGAGAAATAATTAAAGATATTAAAAAGAAAGCACCCCTGTTCCTTTTGGATGACCTGTTTGCCGAACTGGATTTAAACAACAGCAGGCGTATTATAGAACGCATTAAAAATGCGGGACAGGTGCTGATCACAACAACCGACATGAGCGACATTCGCAATCATGGCATGGATGTAGAAAAAGATAATATAAATATTATCGATATCAGCTAATATTTCCTTTCTTTAAGTCACGTCGATTTAGTATATTTTCGACTGCATGGACAGATCACACAAACAACGTTTACTCATAGGGTTTATCGGGGCGCCTATCATATTAGCCACGGCATGGTTTGGTGATGCCTGGTTTTTAGCGATTGTTGCAATTATTGCCGTTTTATCACAATATGAATTGTTAAAAATGGTACATTATCCGCCCCGGGTTTTAATGATATTAACCCTTGTTGTCACCCCGCTGTGTTTATTGGCTTTGTATTTTGAACATTTTGATTATGTATTCTTGCTTTTATTGTTTGCGGCGATCTTTACAAATTTCAGTCTTTTATTTTATAAGAGCTCTGAGTTTTTAAAAATGTCTTTTGTCGGATTGGGTTCGGTGATATACCCCGGTCTAAGTTTGGGGGCGTTGCTTTTACTAAGAAATATCCATATTCCAAACCTATCTTCAAATATTGACATTGGGCGAAATCTGGTAATTTCGATGATCGTTGCGGTTTTCATTACAGATATATTTGCCTTTTACATAGGTAAATTGTTTGGGAAGCATCCGCTTTTTTCATCAGTTAGCCCCAAAAAAACAATAGAAGGTGCGATAGGGGGCTTTGTTTTTTGTGCAGTGGGCATGCTTATTTTGTGGTCATTTGACTTTATCCCCGTTTTCAAAATATGGGATTATATAATGTTGGTTATATTTGCAGGGGTTTTTGGGCAGATCGGAGATCTGATCGAATCCAAAATGAAACGCGAGATCGGCGTTAAGGATTCATCTGGCGTACTATTGACGCACGGAGGCTTTCTCGATCGCTTCGATTCTCAGGCCGTAGTAGCCCCCATCTTCTGGATATACGTTTATATAAAATTTTTCGTTTAAAGTGGTTTTTTACATAAAAAATCATAGATTACACACTTGACTTGAGATTACAGCAAAAAAATAGATTAAATACTTATCGCGAGATAAAAGTAAAAAAGAGGAATTTATGAAACCTGAAGCAATCAAATCCATTCTTGCTACGGATTGCGGCAGCACCACGACCAAAGCCATTCTTATTGAAAAACAGGGTGACGAATACAGGCTGGTCGTACGGGGGGAAGCACCGACAACCGTTGAGGCGCCCTTTGAAGACGTAACAAAAGGGGTATTGAATGCGACGAAGGAAGTCGAAGAGCTTCGCGGTCGCCAGATTTTGGAAAACGATAAGATCATGACCCCCCAAAAAGGCGACAAGGGTGTTGATATATACATTTCAACCAGCTCTGCCGGCGGGGGCCTTCAGATGGTGGTTTCCGGTATTGTGAAAGCAATGAGTGCGGAATCCGCAGAACGTGCAGCTCTGGGCGCCGGAGCCATCGTTATGGACGTCCTTGCATCAAATGACGGACGCCTGCCCCACGAAAAGATCCAAAGAATTCGCCACCTGCGTCCGGACATGATATTACTCTCCGGCGGGACGGACCACGGAAATATCAAGAGCGTTGTCGAAATGTCTGAACTTTTAAAAGCGGCAAACCCAAAACCGAGACTTGGTATAAATTATAAACTCCCTGTTATTTATGCGGGTAACCAGAAAGCAAATAAAGATATTGAAAAAAATCTCGGCGAAGAAACCGATCTCAGTATTGTTCCCAATTTGAGACCGGTTCTAGAAAGGGAAAACCTGGGTCCTGCGCGAGACAAGATCCACGATCTTTTTATGGAACACGTCATGGCACAGGCTCCCGGTTATAAAAAACTGATGGCAATGACAGACGCCCCCATTATGCCAACACCGGGTGCCGTAGGCGAGATCATGCAGGTTATCGCCAAAAAAGAAGGCATCACCGTATTGGGTGTTGATATCGGCGGTGCGACAACCGACGTTTTTTCTGTCTTCAAAGACCTTGAAAAAGGTGAACCGGTCTTCAACAGAACGGTAAGCGCCAATTTGGGTATGTCATATTCCATATCCAACGTTCTTGCTTCCGCCACTCTGCCGAAAATACTTCGATGGGTCCCCTTTAAAATTAACGAAGTCGATCTAAGAAACCGTATTGGCAACAAAATGATCCGCCCGACCACCATCCCACAGTCTCTTGAAGAATTAAAGATCGAGCAGGCGATAGCACGAGAAGCCCTTCGCTTATCGTTCATACAACATAAAGAATTTGCCGTAGGGTTAAAGGGCGTTCAAAAAGAACGTACCATTTCCGACGCCTTTGATCAATCCTCATCAGGCGAAACACTTGTAAATATGATGGACCTGGATATTATGGTAGGTTCCGGCGGCGTGCTTTCACATGCGCCGCGAAGACATCAATCCGCCCGCATGATGATAGACGCATTTTTGCCCGAAGGAGTTACCCAGATAGCCGTTGATTCGATCTTTATGATGCCACAGCTGGGCGTGCTTACGGCCGTTCATGAAAAAGCCGCAACCGAAGTTTTTAACAAAGACTGTTTGTTAAGGCTTGGAACCTGTGTTGCACCGGTTGGTCAGATCAAACCAGGCAAAGAATATATCCGAGTTAAATTTACGCTTCCCGGCGGCAAGAACATCGACAAAGCCTATACTCTGGGCGAAATGGAATTGTTCGAAGCGCCCTATGAAGCAATCGAAGCCGAGATCATTCCCGGCGGTCGCGGAATTGATGTGGGTGGCGGTCCGGGACAAACGATCAAGACAAACATTTACGGCGGATTGGTCGGTATTATTATTGATGCACGCGGACGCCGTCCATTTGTGCTCCCCGAAGATCCTGCGCTGCGCGTGGAAAAACTTCAGGAATGGAGCAAGATCGTTAAAGAATTTGAGGATAAATAATTGAAGCCCCGTCTTCAATATTTATAATAAAGGAGAAAATATGGCACACGCATATACCCCCGGATTAAAAGTTATTTCCCAAACGGTCGTTCATAAAACAAGACGCCTGCCCCTTAAGGGTAATGTTGTTGTAAAAAAGAGCGACAAGGTTGCAGCGGAAGATGTTGTGGCAACAACAAACCTCCCGGGAAATGTTGTTCCGGTTAACCTGGCGAACATGCTTAATATCGATGCCAGCGAGATATCGGAGTTATTGATCAAAAAGCCCGGAGACAAGATCGAAAAAGGCGACCTTATAGCAGAAACACCCGGTTTGTTCGGATTATTTAAAACAAAAGCTCACGCACCCGCAACCGGAACCCTTGAATCGGTATCAAGCGTCACCGGACAGGCCATTATTCGAGAGGCGCCCATTCCCGTATCGGTTTTGGCTTATATTAATGGAACCGTAGATGGCATTATTGAGAACGAAGGTGTTGAAATAAAAACGGCAGCATCCTTTATCCAGGGAATTTTTGGTATTGGCGGCGAACGCCGCGGAGAAATCAAGATCCTCACAAAAGATACTGACACACCCATCACAGAAGACTTGATCACCGAAGATTGCAAGGACAAGGTTCTTGTCGGCGGTTCGCTGCCAGTAGAGCAGGGTCGGCTGGACGGTGCGGGGATGGTAGACGGTGTCGCATGCGCGCTGGGGGTTGTCGTCGAGGCGGTCGGCTGTGAAGGGGGCCTCTCATGAATCCAGCTTCACCAA
>CAYVLJ010000011.1:15097-29188 GCA_964452375.1 uncultured bacterium
GCACTTAAAAAAGCGGAACGACTTGGTGCGATAGGTGTTGTCGTTGGCGGGTTTAACTATAGCGATATTAAAAAGATCGTCGGTTATGATATTGGAGTCGCTATTACCGGCCAGGAAGATATCAGCACTACATTGATCATCACCGAAGGTTTCGGCGAAGTTCATATGGCCGAACAAACCTTCCAGCTTCTATCATCCCATGAGGGCAAAATGGCTTCTATAAACGGCGCGACCCAAATTCGCGCGGGCGTTATTCGTCCGGAAATCATCATTCCCCTTGATGATGATATTAAGATCAAAGAAGAAAAAGCTGAGCTTTTCGGCATGGACAAAGGCACGGAAGTACGCGTGATACGCGCTCCGTATTTTGGTATGCTTGGAGAGGTTACAGAATTGCCTCACGAACTTCAGCGACTTGAGTCCGGTTCTTTGGCGCGCGTGGCAAAAGTGAAACTCTATGAAACCAAAAAAGAAGTTTTGTTGCCTCGGGCCAATCTCGAAATGATCGAGAAAAAATAGGAGTTCCTTATGAAACACCTTCGGATCTCTCTTGTTTTCGCCATGCTTGTTTTGGCATTGAGCGGATGCAGCTCCATTGAGGAAAAGATCGAAAAAGGTCAATACAACATGGCAAAGAAACAAATCAACAATACTATCGCCAAAAGCAATATCTCAGATCTTGAACGTATTGCGCTTGAAGAGAAAAAAGACATTATGCACCGCATCGAATTGGACTTTAATAAAAGCCTCGATGATGTGCTTCCCTATATTCAGAAGTATTACCCGGATGTTACAAAGGAACAATTGAAAGCCTGGGAAAAAAGCAATGCTTTGGAAAACATGACCATTAACGGCAAAAAACGTTATTTTGCAAGATCGGCCGCCAATCTTTTTCGTATAGACAAAGATGCAAAAGAAAAAAAGATCAGCGTGGACGGCGATCAGAAAGACGGCTTGGTGGAATTTCTGGAACAAAATATCCCGAGTGTCATTGAGGACATGAAAAAGGAAAAAATGACAGCGGGAAAACCCGTAAAAATGAAATTCACTTATACCTTGACCGTTGATGCCGATGCCGTTCCCGCCGGTGAAATGGTTCGCTGCTGGTTACCCTTTCCAAAAGAGGTTGACGTTCGCCAGCAGGATGTGAAATTGTTATCCACCAGCCAGGAAGATTATATTCTAGCCCCAAACACACAACCCCACCGAACGCTATACATGCAAAAACCCGCCACAGCAGGAGAACCAACGGTATTTGAAATTCAATTTTCAACCACAACCCGCCCACAATGGTATGACCTTGAGAACATGGAGATCAAACCCTACAACAAGGACCGCGAAGAGTATAAAAAATATACGTCTGAACGCCATCCCCACCTATTGTTCACCCCTTCGGTAAAGGCTCTTTCTGAAAAGATCGTAGGCGAGGAACAAGACCCATATAAAATTGCAAAGAAGATATTTAATTATATTACAGACAATTACCCGTGGGCAGGAGCAAGGGAATACTCCACCATTGAAAACATACCGGACTATGTGATCGCGAACCATCATGGAGATTGCGGGCAAGTATCTCTACTGTTTATGGTGCTTTGTCGATACAACGGAATTCCTGCGCGCTGGGAAAGCGGATGGATGCTTCATCCCGGAAATAAAAATCTTCATGACTGGGGCCGGGTATATTTTGAAGGACCAGGGTGGGTTCCCGTAGACCAATCCTTTGGTCGGCAAAAACTTAAAGATAACGATGCCAAAGAATTTTATCTTGGGGGCATTGATGCTTATCGTTTGATCGTTAACGATGATTATGCTCGTCCGCTGTTTCCGGCAAAACATTTTTTAAGATCGGAAACAAACGATTTTCAGCGCGGAGAAGTCGAATGGAGGGGCGGAAACTTGTATTTTAACATGTGGGATTACCACATGGAAATAGATTACTTAAATTAAAAGAAAGGATAATAAATGAAAAGGATTTTACTCATTATGACAATTGCGGCAATGACGTTCATCGGGTGCTCGGACAAATCGGCCCTGACCCCGGAGCAGATAGAATTTTTCGAAGCTATGGGCGAAAAGATCGCTTATATGGATCCCGATACGACCGCTGTATTGGCTACAACATCAGCATTTGAAATTACAAATCACGATATTATGGAATCGGTGTACCAGGGAATGCGCGGCGATATTTCAATACTTTCCAATGTCGAACCCGCGCGAATTGAATCTTTTCTGATGCAGGTCATTACACTTAGAGCACAACAGGATATTTTGCTTGAAGAAGCAAAAAAAGCCGGAATAACGGTATCTAAAGATTCTTTAGATGCTTTTATCGAAAAGAACTTCTATGTACCTAACGGTGGAAAAGAAGCATTTCTCGAACAATTGAAATTACAGCAAGTTGACCTTGATTTTGTGCGCGAGGACACAAAGAAAAACCTGCTGATCATGAAATACATTGACGAGGTCGCTTTAAAAGATGTTGAAGTAAACGTTACTGAAGACGAAGTGAACGAATACTTTGAACAAAATAAAGCACGCTATTCCCAAGAAACGGCGACAGTTCGCCACATTCTCTTTCTTACCCAAGGAAAATCCGAAGAAGAAGTCGACAGCATTAAAACATTGGCCGAAAGCGTAAAAGTTCAAGCCCAAGAGGGCGAAGACTTTGTTAAACTTGTTGAAACCTACAGTGAAGATCCCGGTTCAAACACAACCGGCGGACTTTATGCCGACTTTACAAGAGGACGCATGGTTCAGGCTTTTGAAGACGCAAGTTTTACATTACCCATAGGCAGTATTTCCGAATTGGTGGAAACCCCTTACGGTTATCACATTATTAAGATCGAAGATCGTAAAGCCGGAAAAACGCTGGAAGACGTTAAAGAAGAAGTGATCGCAGCATTAAAAGAACAGAAAAAAGAAGCGGCTTTCCCCCCGATCTTGGACAGCTTGATGCTATCATATGAATTGAAATTTGACATCTGATTATTATAAAACGATCTACAAAAAACACCTCTGACGAGGTGTTTTTTTATTGTTCCAAAAAAAAATTAAAATGCAGTTAAGGTGAAACAAATAATAGGAGAATGACGATAAAATTAATATAATAGCGGGAAAGCGGTTGGAAAACCATGGAGAAAGAAAAAATTATGGCCTTTATTAAGAAAAACAAAAAAACCATTGTTTGGTCAATGGTGGTCTTGGCATTAGTAGTTAGCATTACCCAAATTACACGACTAAGAGCAAGCGCGCAGGATATATACGAGAAATTGCAGGTCCTTACGGATATTATCGGGATCGTCAATGAAAATTATGTAGAAGATGTTGACTGGGACAGCACCATGGAGGGTGCTTACCGGGGACTGTTGGAAGAACTGGACCCACACTCGGTTTATATTCCCGCAAAGCGTTTTAAAGAGGTTCAGGAAACATTTGAAGGCGAATTCCAGGGAATTGGTATAGAATATGACATTATTGATGGATATATAACCGTTATATCTCCTATTATCGGAACGCCAGCAGACCACGTGGGCTTACAGTCCGGAGACAAATTCCTCAAGATCGACAATGAATCGGCATATAAGATCACAAGAAACGAAACAAAAAAACGCCTTCGCGGAAAAAAGGGAACGAAAGTCGTTATTAATGTTTTACGCTCCGGCGTAGAGGAACCCTTTGATGTCACGATCACGCGAGACGACATTCCACTTTATTCGGTGTCGGGCCATTTTATGCTGGATGAAGAGACGGGCTACATTCTCCTGAATAAATTTGCTGAAAAAACCTATAAAGAATTCATTGAAGCCATGGATGATCTGAAAAAGGACGGAATGAAATCTTTGATCCTCGATCTTCGTTACAACAGCGGCGGATATATGCATCAGGCGATTGAGATATTGGATGAGTTTATCGGTGCCGGAGATACGCTGGTTTATACGGAGGGTCGTATTCGAAGCGCAAACCGCTATCATCTTTCAACGAAAAAAGGAAAATTTGAAGACATGCCGATAACCGTTCTGATAAACAGGGGATCCGCATCGGCATCAGAGATCGTATCGGGAGCCATACAAGATCTGGACAGGGGTCTGATCGTCGGGGAAACATCTTTTGGCAAAGGTTTGGTCCAGAATCAATGGAACATGCGAGACGGATCGGCAATACGCGTAACGACAGCACATTATTTCACCCCATCCGGAAGATTGATACAGCGTCCGTATAATGAGGGCAAATACAAATATTATGAAGATATTTATACATTGCCCGATAGCGTTTTTAACGATTCTCTTGATAAAAATCTTAAGATTCGCCCGAAATTCTCTACAAAAAGCGGTCGTATTGTATATGGCGGAGGGGGTATTACTCCCGATATTATTGTAAAACGCAATTTTGACCTAAGTAAAAGCACGATGGATATTTTCAGTAAAGATGTAAGGGTGTTCTTTAAATTTGCTCAAAAATATGGACGAAAGCACCCCGAATTCAAGACAACCCCAGATGAATTTATTTATGAGGTTGATTTTGACGAGGAATTCATCCCGGAGCTTTATGCATTTGCATCGAATGAGGTTGACGGACTAAAACAAGAAGAACTTGCGAAAGATCGCGATTACTTAATTATGCAGATCAAATCGGAACTTGCCAAGATTTGGTGGGACAATAATGCCTATTACGAAACACGTTTATTAAGCGATAATCAATTCAAAAAAGCATTTGATTCGATCAATCAGGCACAATCTTTCTTGGCAATGCATCAGTAATTGGGACTTTGATCAATGTTATTACGCTTATGTATATGTTCGGAAAAAGCGGCAAAAAGTAATAAAAAAGCAAGATAAAACGTCATTATAAAGTAATATTATATTGACTTTACATGTCTATTTTCTTAAAATGATATGTTGTATACGTAAATTTAAAACGATAATTTGGAGGTCGAATTTATGGTAAAGCTCTTTTTAGATGGTGGTCCCTTTATGTGGCCAATCCTCGGTGTTTTTATTGTTGGTCTGGTTATTGTATTTGAGCGCTTATATTCGCTTATTACAATTTCAGCCAAAACAAAAGCTTTCACCAAAACAATCACAACCATTCTTGAAGAAGAAGGTATCGAAGCAGCTCTTGCAGCATGTGACGAATCAACCAGCCCTCTTGCCGTGATGTACTCGGAAGCGCTGCGTCACGCGGAAAAAGGTTTAGAAAGAGTAGAAAAAACTTTGGATACGATCGGTTCTCTTGAAATGACATTTCTTGAAAAGAATCAGATCTGGCTGTCAACCGTTGTCGTTATCGCACCCATGCTTGGTTTTACGGGTACGGTTGCGGGTATGGTCAAAGCATTCACCGATATTGCAGCAGCCAACGATATGTCACCGGCTGTTGTTGCCGTCGGTATTTCACAGGCTCTGTTGACCACTCTTTTTGGTCTTGTTGTTGCTATGATCATTCAGGTCTTTCAGAACTTCTTTTTATTCCAGATCGACAATCTGGTTGTAGATATGGAAAGAAAATCTCTGGATCTGTTGGATGTGCTTGAGACAAAAACGATCAAGAAATAAATCAGAAACAATAGGAAGATCACATGTTAGGTAAGAAAAAACGTCCACCTGCAGAGATCCCCAATTCGTCAATGTCTGACATTGCGTTTCTGTTACTGGTCTTTTTCCTGCTCGTATCAAACGTTGATACCGATAAGGGAATCGGTGTTGTTTTGCCACCGCCCGGAGATTCCGAGATCAAGCTCAACCCGAAGAATATCACCATGGTTTTGATCAATGCCAACGGCGATGTTCTTTTCAACGATGAAGTGATCGCCGTAGATCAGATCATGTCACGGGCACGACAGCTTGAAGCAAGCAATCCGAACATGGTTTTTTCGGTTCAAACGGACCGCAAGACAAAATACCAGGATTATATTGATGTTGTTGATCAATTAACCGCAGCCAATGTTAAAAAGCTGGCGTTAATTGGTACGCAATAGGAGGTAATATGGCAATAAAGAAAAAAAACAAACCAAAGGCCGGAATTCCAACCTCCTCAATGTCAGATATTATTTTTATGCTGCTGATATTCTTTATGGCGGCAACATCTTTGAAAACCGTGGAAGGCCTTAAGGTGAATTTACCAAGGGCCAAATCCATTGCAAAACTGGATACGCCGAAACAATCCGTGCTCTATGTTTTCATTGACCGTACCGGGAATATCAGTATTCAGGATAAATTGCTGAATGTGGAAGATGTATCCGAAGTGATCTATCCCCTTCGCCGAAATGACAACATGTTGACAATTTCGATGCGTTCAGACCAGGAAACCAAGATGGGGATGGTCTCTGACGTTCAAAACGAACTAAGGGATGCAAGTGCGCTGAAAGTGAATTATTCGGCAAAACCAAAATAGATAGAACAGGAGTCATACAATGCCAGCGAAAAAATACGACAACTTTAAAGGACGATCGGGTTTTATTACCGAGATCGCCATTGTTGCGGTTTTAGCTTTGGTTGTGGTCATGGTCTATCTGTTTCCAAAATTTGAACGAGATTCTGCACTTGAAAGAGAAACGGTTATAGAGTTCATACAATCCGAGGAAATTCCTCAGGTTGAACTGCAGCAGATGCAAGCACCTCAGCAAAAACCATCTATTCCGGTTATGAGCGAAGACGAAGATATTTCGGAAGATTTCACGATCGAAGACATGGACTTTGATGATTATGAAGCCCTTGATGCCCCCCCGCCGCCACCAGGCGATGGTGACGGTAACGGCATCGTTGTTGAGTTCATACCATATGATGAGCCACCGACACCCATTGGCGGACAGGCCGCTATCTCGCGCAATACCGTATATCCGGAAATTGCGAAAGAAGCAGGAATTGAAGGTCAAGTCGTGGTACAGGCCTTCATCAATGAAAACGGTATTGTTGAGCATTGTCTTATTTTAAAAGGCATGCCCGGCACCGGCCTGGATGAAGCAGCGATCAACGCAATCAAAAAAACAAAATTCAAACCGGCAAAACAGCGTGACAGAAATGTGGGCGTATGGATATCTATCCCCGTCACATTTAAACTGAACACAAAATAAATTGCTATTTAAAACCTGCGGTATTATGTTTTAAAACGTGATCACGCAGGTTTTTTTATTATGTCCGATATTGGTCAACGGAAAGGATACATTATGAATAGTCAGAAAAGGAACATCCTTTTTGTGGCGTCCGAAAGTGTGCCATATGCAAAATCCGGCGGATTGGCAGATGTGGTCGGCGCGCTATCGAAAACATTAGCACAGAACGGACATAAGGTTCTGGTTGTGATGCCCTATTATGCGAGCATTCCGCGGGAAATGATCTTGTCGGATGAAACACCCTTTTCCATGAATGTATGGATGGGCGACACAGAAGAATGGTGTTTGGTTCATCCCAAGAAGATCAACGGTAATCTCACATATTATTTTATTGATTTTCAGCGTTATTTTTATCGTGAGGGAATGTACCATAACCTGGCTATGCACGACTACATGGACAACCCGAAGCGTTTTTCGTTTTTATCACAAGCAGCTATGTATTTATGTAAGACCCTTCAAATAAAAATAGACATAGTTCATGCTCACGATTGGCAAACATCTCCGGCACTGGCATATTTAAAAACACACCATTGGGACGACAAATGCCTTGGAGGAGCAGCCGGAATGTTGACCATTCACAATATCGGTTACCAGGGAAAATATCCCAAAGAAGATTATGAATATCTTGGATTCCGCCATGAAGATTTTAACCAATATGTATTTGAAGATTTTGGCGGACTTAACCTGTTGAAGGGCGGCATCCATTTTGCCGACATGGTCAATACCGTAAGCCCGGCTTATGCGAACGAAACCCTTACACCGGATTATTCACACGGTCTGGACAATTTTTTACGCCTCAAAGGCGAAAGTTATATTGGTATATTGAATGGCGTCGATTACAGCGAATGGGATCCATCAACAGACGATCTTATTGCAAAAAACTATTCGTTCAATAATATTTATGATAAAAAAATATGTAAAAAAACACTGAGGGAAAAATTTGGATTGAGCCACGATGATTCGCCAATTATCGGAATTGTTTCCAGAATGGCGGAACAAAAAGGGCTACATCTTTTGGCAAACTGTATTGAGGCTATCGTTGGGAACATGAAAGTTCAATTTGCCATACTCGGATCCGGAGATAAAAATTTAGAAGGATATTTTGCATCGTTACCATCAAAATATCCCGGTCAAATAGGCGTTCACGTCGGTTACGACAACAAACTTGCACACATGATAGAAGCCGGTTCTGATTTCTTTATCATGCCTTCATTATACGAACCTTGCGGATTAAATCAGATCTACTCTCTCAGGTACGGAACACTTCCCGTTGTTCGCGCAACAGGCGGCCTTGATGATACAGTCGAGCAATATGACGAAAAAACGGGCGAAGGAACGGGTTTTAAATTCTATGACGCAAACGAGCGGGCGATCTACAATACCGTAGGCTGGGCAATATCGACCTGGTATGATCGTCCGGAACATTACAAGTCTATGCAAAAACGAGCCATGTCTAAATCATTCTCCTGGAAAGACAGTGCCGCAAAATATGAAGTGGCATACGACAAGGCGATAGAACTGAAAAAGAAAAAAGATTAAATTTTATATACATCAAAGATAAGAATGCAGAGACGCGATTTATCGCGTCTTTTTTATGTTATGAAAATATATTTTATCCTCTTGAACCGAAACGTGGAGTTTTAGATTAATAGAGTTTAGACGAAGCAATGCTACGCCTAACTGATTCTTGGGAATTTTCCTTGTTATATCGTCGTACCAACAACAGATAGGTAATTGTACCGAAACTATAAAAAATAGCGGTTATTATAAAAATCTTATAGTATTCCAATTCAAGTCCGCGCAAATATTGAAAGATCTTTGCGCTGACAAACCACGAAGCATTCCACAAGCCGGTCTCGATCGCAGAAATAAGCTCGCGATTTTGTTTTCCGACATACTTCATCACAAGTTCTGACGTAATGGGTGTTGCCATGTTCATTAGGGGCTGACGAAGAATAAAAGCACCGCCCGCGAACCAAAGTGCAAACCCCATATGAGAATATAATTCTGTTGATGCCAGAAAAACCAAAAACAAGATAGCGGAGAACTGTGTGACCGCTATAGACATGCCATATCCCAGCTTTCTTCGCAATATGGGGGTTATCATTCCTCCGATAAATACAACAATAGCCGCTATTGAGCCCATAAGCGCAAAAGTATCAGAATCCATATTGAAAACAGAATAAAAGAATAAGTTCATGAATGGGATCGTCAGGCCGGCACCGATCGAGATCAGGAACATGGGAAGCAGGCCGCGGAATATACGAATCCAATTATAACTTTTCAGATGTTGAAAAACATTATTATGATTTGACGGAACGGGAGGTTTCTCTTTGATCATAGAAAAGGGTATTAGAGCCAAAGCGCTAATTATTGAAATCCCGAGCAAGATCTCGAATTCATCAAAACCACTAAAACCGACCTTCGGAAGCACTACAAAAACCGTTTTAATTAAAAATCCGGACACAATAGTCGCAAGGCTCCAAACGGCAAAATTCAATGCTATGCTTTCGCTCAATGTTTCTTCTTCTCCATGACGCAGAATGAAAGGCAGGGCAGTCACATGTTTTAACATAAATCCAAGACTACTTAGAAAAAATAAAACCTTAATGAGCCAATCAATATGTGCAGATGCGGCAAATAACAAAGCTATACTCGCAAGAGGCACGATAATTGCACCCGTTATAAAAAAGGGCTTCAAATGTTTTCCTTTGATAATTAAACCAAAAGGAATGCTGAACAATAAAATGCTTATAAATCGATAAGACACAAAATCGGCTATTTCCGAGTCAATATATCCAAGCTTGCTTAAATATATGTTCATGATAAGCATCGCAGAAGCATTTAGCAGTTGAAGCATGAAAGCTCCTATGATCAGGAGCTTGATAGAACGGGGAACAGAGAGGTATCGCTTTATCAGTTGTCGAATTTCATTCATGCGGTGAAAATATAAATTTCAAAGCAAAAGACAAAAGAAAAACGGGAAATATAAAACACTCCTATCTGAGGTTTCTAAGGGTAAGTGCAAAATGTATGGAACGGTCATGTATGTTCCGAAAATTAATTTATTCTCAGGTATATTTAATAAAATATTTCAATTATATTTAAAACAATTCGAATAAGGAGCAAAATTAAATGACCAATGAATATCGAGTAGATATAGTAGATCTAAATAATGAAGAAATTGATTCATTTGCAGAATTGATCACCCGGGCCTTTCTTTCAGACGAATCTGCCCAAAAAGACGGAACAACGGTTATTTTCGACAAGACAACATTTAGAAGAATATTTGGCTCGCCCCACCTTGAAGACCAGCTAATTATCAAAGTAATGCACCAACCAAGTGAAACTATGGTCGGATTTATGGGCGGATTGCCGCGAAACCTTTGTTTCAATGATGACAAAATAAATTCTCTTCAAAAAAACCATCTCCGTGTTATGGTTCCTTCCTGGGCGGCGGTCCACCCGGATCATAAAAGAAAAGGAATAGGATCGCTAATGGTCTCGGAATTCGCCAAGGCGGTTTCCGAGCTCGGCTATAAGTATAGCTATGCCCTTTTCGAACCCGACCAAAAAGGGATCGATCTGGGAAAAGCTGCCGCTACCCGAAATTCAGCCATAAAATCCAAAACATGGTTTAAAATTAATTGGTTTATCATTAGGGTTTTTGATATTCCGGCCCTAAGACAAGTAATGAAGTTAAAATTCTATGAAAGATGGATAATCAGACTAATATCTCCACCCCGCACCATTTTGCCCAAACCAATGAAAAACGGGAACAAAATTCGTCTTTTTAGGCCTGAGGATAAACCGGAAATATTTGATCTGCTTGATGAATATAGATCAACGAAAAATGCGGCAATAATCAAAAACCGAGAGGATCTTTATTGGTACATGGACCAACCGGGAATAATTTGTTGTGTACATGAAGATAATGAGGGAAAAGTTAATGGTTTTGTGCTGGCCTGGGAATTCAACTTTGCCGGTTTCGGCAATAAGATATCATTTGGATGGCTGGACTTGATAAATATAGATCACCTTTCCGGGCGAAGCGCCGCAAATCTTATTCGCTTTTTTAATATCAAAGCTAAAGAAAAAAACTGGAAAGGCATTCAAACACCCCATATTCCCTATTTTTCCATCACCCCATTCTTAAGGGCGCAGTATTTGACGTTTCCCAAAAAAATGATAGTACAGGTTTTTGGGTTTAAAAATTCAGATCTTTCACCATTCAGGGCAACCCCAGATACATGTTTCTTGGATTGGCGATGAATTTTTAATCATCAAAACAGTGGTTAACATGTACGGGCGCCACGGGAGCGCCTTAAAAAAGGTGGCGGACTTACCCCCCCCGGACATTTGTAAAAACAAATATAAATTTCTCATTCTCCGGTTTATTAAAATGTATATTTCATGTATATTATCATATCTAAAAAGGAGAATCATATGAAACACAATTTTAAGGGACGTTCATTTTTGAGCCTGCTGGATTATACACCGGAAGAGATAAATGAATTAATTGATCTGTCTGCCCAAGTCAAAAAAGAAAAAAAGGACGGAATTTTCCCCCGTCGCTTGGAAAATAAAAATATAGCCCTGTTGTTTGAAAAAAATTCCACAAGGACGCGTTGTGCATTTACGGTTGCCGCAATTGATGAAGGAGCGCATCCGGAATTTCTTGGGAAGAACGACATTCAATTCGGAAAAAAAGAAAGCGTGGCCGATACGGCGCGAGTTCTTGGACGCATGTTTGACGGTATTCAATTCAGAGGCTTTAAACATGAAACCGTTGAGGGCCTGGCAAAATATGCAGGCGTCCCGGTTTGGAACGGACTGACGGATGCATTTCACCCCACACAGGTATTGGCAGATCTTTTGACGATCAAAGAACAAAAAGGCTATTTAAAAGACATTGTTTTTGCATATGCGGGTGACGGTCGCAATAACATGGCAAATTCGCTTATGATCGGAGCTGCAAAAATGGGTATGGACTTTAGGATCGTTGCACCGAAGAGTCTGTTTCCCGAAGAAAAACTTGTTATGGCTGCAAAAAAGATTGCAAGTGAAACGGGAGCCAAAATTGCATTGTTTGATAATATTTCCGAAGGTGTAAAAAATGCGGATGTGATCTATACCGACGTTTGGGTGTCCATGGGTGAAGAGGACCAATTCGCCGAAAGGATCAAACTCTTGCTGCCCTACCAGGTCAATGCAGAAATGATGGCGAAGACCGGGAAAGACGACACAATATTCTTACATTGTCTTCCGGCTTTCCATGATCTGAATACGACCGTTGGCGCGGAGATCAATGAAAAATTCGGTATCGTTGCAATGGAGGTTTCCGATGAGGTTTTTGAGTCGGACGCAAGCTGCGTCTGGGATGAAGCAGAAAATCGCATGCCTACGATCAAAGCGGTTATGATCGCTACGCTCACAGATTAAAATAAAAATACATAGAGACACGCCATGGCGTGTCTCTGCGATAATATTCATCAAAAATAAAGAGCCACAACATAGTGTGGCTCAAACACATATTTAAAAAATCAGATAATTTTACAGTGTCAACATTTTAAATTCTTTCGGCAAGACCGTGATCTCGAGCGGAGTAACACCATACATTTCACCATCAGGATTGGTTACTTTAACCGGTTCGGACCACGCTTTAAAATGCTTGCCGCGCAGGATCTCAAACTCTTCAACTTCCAAATGTGAACCATCGAAAACCTTTGGGAAAACCTTCATCAGCTTACTTTTTGGCAGATCATGTAAAATTAAACATTCAGCAATGCCGTCGTTAATAACAGATGTAGGCGAGATCTTCATATTTCCACCTATCCAGACCGAGTTTGAGAAATTGGTAAGGACACCATTATATTCGTGAACGAAACCGTCCACTTCAACTTTAGATTTGTGTGGTTTAAACCGCATGATCTCTCTTACAGCACAAACAGTGTAAGCCGTTTTACCAATATACTTTTTTATTTTATTGGCGGCCACATTAACATCAGCCACAAAACCGAACCCGGTACAGTTCATGGAATAATGGGGCTCCTTATCGGAAATGATTTTCAGGATATCAACATCAACGGTTTTACCGCCATTTACGGCTTTAATACCATCTTCCCATGTCTTAAAATTCAGATCTTGTGAAAAGGAATTGCCGGTACCGATCGGAATAAGACCAAGCAGGGGATGCTCTTCTGACGATGTGTTTTGCATAAGTCCGTTTAACACTTCATGAGCAGTGCCGTCCCCGCCCGCGGCAAGGATTAGGTCACATGCATTCAGATCTATGTGTTTTGCAATTTCAAGTGCATGAAAACGATAAAGCGTACGATAGGGTATAACTTTATGACCGGAATCATTAAGCGCTTGATGTATCTTTGGATAAAGCCTGTTGCCCGTGCCACCCCCGGCATTAGGGTTGTAAATAAGTTGGATGTTCATGTTTGCTCCTGTGTATTCGGATAAAAAATAAAGAAACAAAAGATAAAATCCAAGCGACAAGATCAAGTGTTGAGATATAGTATTTTAGAGCTCTGAACAAAAAAAACCAAGCTGCATCAAAACTTGATCTATTCCCAATTTTGAACTCATTAATTTAAGATATTGAACAAAGCATTTCGATATTCCAAACATCTTAAAAAGAGCAAATCGTTAATTATAGTTCAATATTCAAAATAAGTTGTTATAAAATGAGAAGCCCCGAATGGGACTTCTCAAGAGGGGGACGAAAATTTTATAATAACCATTTAAGGTATCTTCTTTGTTGCACGAAAATATTAAGCGAAATATTAGCCAATGTCAAACAAAAAGATAATTGAATACCCAAAGATCAAACAAATTTCAACAAAGGCATATTTTATCTATTTATTGTGTTTTCATTGACTTTATGCCCCGCATCAGCTATCTTATTCAGCTTTTTAACGGAAAGATGACCGAGCTGGCTGAAGGTGCACGATTGGAAATCGTGTGTACTGTTA
>CAYVLJ010000012.1:0-20879 GCA_964452375.1 uncultured bacterium
CTGTATACAGTGGATCACCCGTTGAAAACGGTCGGGGATCGGCCCGATCTTTTTGGGAAAGACTTTACCGGGGTGAATTTTCAGGATCTCGGCCTTTTTATAAACCTCGTCATCGATCTCGATATTTTTGCCCAGTTCTTTCGCCAAGGTCAGTCCGGCGATCCTGCCCCCGAACATGGCGGAGGATGCCTCGGCGATCTCATCAGCGTCACCTGCCTTAACTACCGGAAAACCGAAATCTTTTGCCATATTGTAAAAACCGTCGATGGAAGCGAGGCCCACTGCAACCAGCAAGGTATCAACGTCAAAGCTTTTGGCCGTTTCCAGGATCGGCCGCCATTTATCGTCAACTTCTGCAATGGTGACCTTTTCGATCTGATCGTTACCTTCGGCGTGAAGAATGGTATGATCCAAATAAATGGGGACGCCCATGCGGCGGATCTTGTCGGCATGCACCTTGTAGCCGCCGGGTTCGGGAAGAATATCGCAGATACCTTTTACCGTGATCCCGGCTTGAAGAGCATGATAAGCCGCGATCAGACCCACATTTCCGCTGCCTACAATGAATATTTCATCGGAAGAACGCACAAGGTCCCGATTGACAAGTGTTTGGAAAGCACCTGCGCCGTAAATGCCCGGAAGATGGTTGCCCGGGAAAACCAGCGAACGTTCTCGTGCGCCGGCCGATACGATCAATCCCTTAAAAGCAACGATCCGGTAATTCTTGTTATTTACGTAAAGGCCGGCTTTCTTATCTTTGTAGATGCCAGCCACCATAGTGTTGGTCATTACGGTGATCCTATCATGCGCGTTGACTTTTTCTTCAAGAATAACCGCGATCTCGTGCCCGAGTGTTCCGGCGTAGCAATCGACTTTCGACCCAAAAAACTTATGGGTTTGCAGAAGCAGTTTACCTCCAAGATGTGATTTATCATCCGCAATGATCACCCTGAAGTCCTTATCGGCAAGTTCCAGCGCAGCCGTCAGACCCGAGGGGCCACCGCCGACAACCAGAACGTCGCAATCAAGATGTTTTTCTTGAGTTCTGCCCAAGGGTTGATCATTGACGGGAAGTTTCGGCAGACCTTTCAGGGTGCGGACATCCATGTTTTTTTCCAGGGGTGTAATGCAGGATTTCATGGGAAATCCGTTGATCAATACCGTGCAATGGGAACACTGCCCGTTGGCACAAAAAATACCCTGGGCGGCTTCATTTTTATGATGAATTGAAAATATTTGAATACCATTTGCGATCAAAGCTGATGAAACGGGATCTCCTTCGATACCCTGCAATTTTTCGCCGTTATAGTAAAACGTCACATGTTTTTTCTCCGTGACGTTCAATACCGGATGTTGTGTTAATTCCCGCACTGAATAACTCCTTAAGAAACACAAAAAATGTAGTAAAAAAAAAGATGAAAATCATGTAAAAAACGTTGAGATTAAGCAGAAAAACATAATTTACGGTTTGTTTGTTAAAAATATAAATTGAGCGTATATTTTAAGAAATAAATTATTATATTACATTAAACATTATTGTATTATTAGAATAACTGAATTTATTTTAGGTCATTATGCAAGCATCTTGTCTGATCATTGAACAACATCGTCACCATGCGGAAGAAATATATCGTGATATTCATGAACTTTTTGAGCATTACCATATAGCCACAACCGCTGATGAAGCAATGATCTACATCAATGATCATGATTTTGATATGATCATTATCAATCCTTTCTTCTCAGATCGTAACGGTCGCACCTTTATTCACGATCTCAAAGATATTAAAAAACTGAATACAACCACCATTGTTGTTGTCAGCGAGCTACCGGCAACTCGTGTTAAACTCGATTTCTATTCACTGGGGGCGGATGTCTATCTTGAGATGCCTTATGATAAAAAGGAATTTTTTAACAGGATCAGAGAAGAACTTCTGAGGCATTTTCAGCTATTGGCGAACCATGGTCGCGACAAAAGTTCGGCTTTCATGTCGAGGAACGAATTCGAGGAAAGTTTCATAGAAACTCAGCTAATCATGCGGGATAACAATGAAAAAGCGATCATTGGTCTGATCGCGCCGGCAGCAATGTATTTTATTATTAAGGAATATGGTCTTGAAACGGGAATAAAACTGGTGACATCTTTGTCTCAGATGATGCAGAAAATGTGCTCTGAAAAATTAAGAGCAACCATCTGGACACAAAAATCAATTGTTTTTATCATGACAGGGCGTACAGAAGATGAGATCGTACAAGGTCTTGAAATAGTTCGGAAAGAATACCTCGAAAGATTTGGCGACATCTCAAAATTGCAGGATACGCCCGGAATACGAGCCGTATTGGCATCGCTGTCCATTGATAAGAATTTACATGAAATTATTGACAAACTGAGCATTCAACTGACCCAATTATCAAAAAATAGCGATTTAAGTCCCATACAGTTTTACGGTGACAGTGTTTGCCTGAAACGGCATATCATGATCGCGGATCCCGATCCGGTTGCAGCGAACGTTATTACGCATCGTTTAAAACAGGATGGTTATTTTCCGGTCCTCTTTCAACAGGCTACGGATCTTGTCAATCACCCGGATTGCGATGACATAGCGGCAATCCTTATCGACTCAATGGTTTCAGGGGGAGGTGTAAATATGATCAAACGATTACATGCCGAACCCGATCTGGCAAATAAACCGATCATGCTGCTGAGCCGTTATGGCTTTGAAAATGAGATCGCCTCCGCTTTTGAAGCGGGAGCTCAGGATTATATGATGAAACCCATTTCAATGGTTGAATTTTCCGCAAGAATGAGAAAACTGACAGGCTAATATTTTGTTTGAGAGCATAATAAAATTTATTACAGATTTTATGCATGGAAGCAGTGATGAAGTGATCTTGATCATATTGATCCTGATGATAAGCGTTTTCTTTCTTATTACTCTGCTTCTATTTATGGTGACGGTTTATCTGAGGATCAGCAATTCGTTTAAAGCAGCAAGATTACGGTATCGGTGTAAAAAATGGGATCCCATTATTCTTTCGGTCATGGATGGAAGTCTGGCACCCGTAAAAGCACATGAAAAATTAAAGTGGAAGAACAGCACTGAATACCTTCTGCATCTTGAACTTTATATAGATATGGTTAAGAGTGAAGAGAAAGAGAGACTGCTTGAGCTTGGAAGACTATCATCGGAAAAACTACATGACTTACTGATAAGCGGAAATCGCAAAAACAGACTTTACGGAGTTCATTTACTCGGGTTATTCCATCCTGAAGATCAATATAAATATCTGCGGTTTGACGGCAAAGATTTCGAATTGACATTAACCATGATCAGAGAAATGAGAACCGTCAACGATTTCCGCTTGAAAGAACGGCTCGTCAATCTATTATTCATCTTTAAGTACATCAGTCCCGTTTACATCAGCAATATTCTGGTTGATATGGGAGAGGACATTGTTCCGATCCTTCGCATGTTGGTTATGGAGAGGAAGGATCATCCTTATGAGCAAGTGATCGCCATAGAAACCATTAGACGGATGCATTATACGGATTGTCTTGATATTGCAGAAAAGATCCTTAAAGAAAACAGTAATCCCATGGTCTTGACATCTTATTTAAGATACATGGAAGAAATGGGAAATGAAAGACAAGCGGGAATGGTAAGACATTTTTTTAAACATCCCGTTTCGCAGGTTAGGATGGCGGCGGTTAACGCATATCTGGCAATGAGCGGTGAATTAACGCCGAATGATATCAGCAGTTTTTTTAATGATCCTGCCGTACAAGTTGCCGTAAGTGCGGCTAAGAAACTGAATCTTATGAACAACGCTCCCTTTATCGAATTGGATCAGATAGATAAATTCAAATGGGGAAACATATACAAACGAATGGTGTACTGATGCCTAAAATAATCATGGACATAATCAGAATATTCAATTATGTGGTATTTATCTATTTTATCACCTTGAATCTATGGTATTTTGTATTGAATATTCTTGCTTATAAAGGCTTAAAAAAATACATGCTTCGTCTTCAGGTCACACAACCTAATGATAAACTTCTCTTGAAAAGCGCACCCCCGGTTACTTTGCTTACACCGGCGTTCAATGAATCCGATAACTGTGTCCAATCCGTAAATAGCCAGCTGAAGATACAATATCCCGATATGAAAGTGTTGTTCATTAACGACGGAAGCACGGATGATACGCTTGAAAAAATGATCGAAGCTTTTAAAATGATCCCCGCATTTCTGCCGCAGACATCTTTTTTGGAAACGCAAAAAGTTAAAGAGATCTATCAAAGTCAGACTCATCCTAATCTATTTCTGATCGATAAAGAGAATGGTAAAAAAGCCGATGCTTTGAATGTCGGCATCAATTTTTGTCAAACACCTCTTTTCTGTGCGATCGACAATGATTCGATGCTCGAACAGGATTCCATTGCGCGTGTTGTGATCCCATTTATAGAAGATACGAGAACCATCGTATCAGGCGGGATCATTCGAATGGCGAACGGATGTACATTTGAGGAAGGACATATTACAAAGGTCGATCTGCCGAAAAATATCCTTGCTCGTTTTCAAGTCATGGAGTATCTGCGCGCCTTTTACGGCGGCAGATTGGCATGGGACATTATTGACGCATCGCTCATCGTGTCGGGTGCATTCGGTGTTTTCCGTCATTCAGTTGTCGTTGCCGCGGGCGGCTATCGGCACAATACTATTGGCGAGGACATGGAGTTGATCGTCCGGCTTCACAAATATTGCGGTGATCATAAAATACCTTACAAGATCAGATTCATTCCCGATCCGGTGGCATGGACCGAAGGACCTACAACGCTCAGGACATTGGGCCGACAGCGCGATCGCTGGCAGCGGGGATTGCTGGATTCGATCCTGTCAAATATTACCATGCTGTTTAGACCTCGTTATAAGAATGTCGGAATGATCGCCATGCCTTTCTATTTTATCTATGAAATGCTGGGTCCTTTGATCGAGATCATGGGATATATGGTATTTTTCTTTTTGATCCTTATCGGATATGCCACCTGGACCTATGTGATCGCCTTTCTGCTTGTGGCCGTTATTCTTGGTATGTGTCTGTCTGTTTTTTCTTTGGTCCTCGAAGAACTGAGCTTTCACAGGTATCCCAAATTCCGACATTTGCTGAACCTGATCGGCGTTGCGATCATCGAGAACATCGGATACCGTCAGCTGAACAGTTGGTGGAGGATCAAAGGAACCTGGTCCTTTATGAGAAAAAAACAAAATTGGTATTGATATGAAGAAGATTTTAATCACTGTTTTAATAATATTTTCGTTTTTGTCTGCCCAGAATACGGATTATGAAACTCTGCATGAAAAAGGCAGGGAGTTATATCAAAAGGGTGATCCCTCAGAAGCTTTGGAAGTATATCAGGAAATATTGAATCTTTATCCCGATGATGTAGATGCCCTTCTTTTCAGGGGACGACTTTTTGCGCGTTTGGAAATGTACGACCTGGCTGAGGCGGAATTAATTCACACTCTTGAACTGGCGCCCGATTACCTTGACGCATATTATGCTTTAGCTTCAGTGTACTATTGGGCCGGGCAGCTCGATAAGTCAAAAGTCGTTTTAACTGATTGGCTAATGCGCGATCTTGAAAACCCCGATGCTTATTTATTGTCAGCACGTGTTGCCATTGCCGGCATGAATTATCCCGCGGCAAGAACTTTTCTGGAACAAGCCGGCGAATACGGGGCCGATATGGAAATAATCGGAGAACTGCTTTCCCGTTTGAATACACCTGTTAAATCGACTAAATGGGAGAGCGGTATCGGTTATGAGTATTTGGCCGTTGACGGAGGACGTCCCGATTGGCAGCATCTCAGGGCTTTTATTACTCATGATTTCGATAAGATCCTTATTACAGCGGAACTCAGTCGCTATAATAGGAACAATACGGCAGATCATGCCATCGTTCTGGACAGTTATTACGGACTTTGGGACAAAGCTTACATGAATACACGGCTTCAGGCCGGACTGAATTGGGAATTCTTACCCCGATTTGATATTACGGCAGAGATATTCCAGGCTGTCGGCACGCGTCATGAAGCGGCAGCCGGTTACCGAATGATGCATTATGGTGATACTACAGCGCATATTCCTTCTTTTGCCTGGGCGCTTTACCCGGGTAAATGGTATTTGAGAGAAAAACTCAGTATGATCGTAAATAACGGGATCAGCTGGCAAAATCAATTGACCGCACGATATTTTCTTGATGATGCGGATACTTATATTCAATTGATGAATGTTTGGGGCACTGATTTTCAGAATAATACATGGGTGAACAGCCTTTCCTTCGCATTGAGCGGATCCTATGCGCTGAATGAACATTGGATATTATCTCTTGTGGCTTCCTGGACGAGGGATGAGTATAATCTGAACAGGATCGGCGGATCTGCGGGGTTGGTGTATAGGTGGTGATAAATGCAAGAGACATGCCATGGCATGTCTCTACAATAAAATAATATGTACTGTAGAACCACACAATGGTGTGGTTCCTATTATATAAATCAATTCAATTTCTCATAATGACATAAAAGTAGCTCTCCGCTCTTCTCATCTCTCAAATGCAAACCATTGCCTTCGCACCATTTATATACATTGCAGTTTTTACATTTTCCGGTTTTGGTCCACTTCCTGTTGCGCATGATCTGAAAGCGAGTGTCCCAGACATCAAGAAAGTCATCTTTATAGATATTTCCCTGAATATAATCGGCTCTTAAACTCGGACATGCAGAAATGGACCCGTCGGCAAGTACCGATCCGATCTGGATCCCGGCCCGGCAGAAAAACGGGTAATTTCTGGCTTCAAGTTCATAATTCCCAAGAAAACCCTCACATCCTGCGGAAGCCTGAATGTGTCCGTCTTTTTTTGTCCGGACAATAAAATCATAAACATATTTGAATTGTTCGTCACTGAGCTTGAGTTCGGGGTTGTCTTTGGCGCGTCCCTTGGGAAAGATGATGAAAATGCGCCATTTCTTTACACCCAGTCCAATCAGTTTGTCGCAGATCTGCTGAAGTTCACCGATGTTCCTCTGGTGAACGCAGGTAACGACATCAAAAGTCATATTTTCGAGAGTCGCAAGACGAATCGCAGTAATGGCTCTTTCAAACGAACCCTCATGTCCCCGAAACCAATCATGACTTTCTTTCAAACCATCCAGGCTGATGGTCAATGAGCCCATTCCGGCTTTTCTTAATTTCCTGAATTTGTCTTCGCTTAAGGCATATCCATTTGAGACCATTCCCCAGGGGAACCCCCTTTTAATAAACTCTCTTCCGGCAATTTCAAGATCTTTTCTTAAAGTTGGCTCGCCGCCGGTCAATACGACCATCACTTTAGATGGATCATATTGTTCTTTTACACGATCAAGAACCTTAAGAAAATCCGGTAGCGGCATATCTGGAACTGAGGTTTCTTTGGAACAATCCGAACCGCAGTGAACACAATTAAGGTTACATTTAAGCGTACATTCCCAAAACAAATAATTGAGTTTATGCAGTTTAGCCTGATTGTGCCGGTAAAAACGGAAAATATTGAAAAAAAGTTTTTTGTTCAATTTCATGAATGAAATATAGCCAATGACCGATCACGTTGCCAATTCATCGGAAGTTTCTTCTTGAATATCCTCACCGGCTTCTTGATAAGATGCCGGAACACCGTACATGGGTTCAATGCCGTATTCGGGTGCCGGTGGATCTAAAATGCAGCCGGTGCCGAATAAACCCATGATCCCGATCAAAATAACATCCCAGATTTTGAGCATCTTTTTAAGTCTCGTCTTCATTTGTTTGAGCGCTGTTATGATCGAAGTTATGAATGGAATAATAGGTGGGACCGTACTCAGGTTCCGGTCCGTATTCAGCCGGCGGCGGTTCCTCGATCTTACAACTTGTTCCCATCAAGCCAAGCAAAGCGACAAGCAAGAGGTCCCAAAATTTTAAGATCTTTTTCATAGTGATTCCTAGTGTCGTTTGTTAAAAATAAGACATACATATTACAATGGAAATAATTATTGGGTGCCTGTAATTGAGTTGCTGGCGATAATTAAGAATTACTTAAATTCGACTCGAATTTAACAATTCGATTTGAGTCAAATATAACAATTCGATTTGAGTCAAATTTTGTCAAATATATATCAACAGAGTATTTATCCTTTCATTAAAATCCCAATTATATTATTTTCAGTGCGAATGACAGAAAATATTTCAATTCGGAGCAACGATGATCACAAAAGAACAGGCGCTGGCATATCATGCGGAACCAACACCCGGAAAACTGACGGTTAAAACTACGAAAAAATGCGAAACGCAAGAAGAACTCAGCATGGCATATACTCCTGGCGCGGCGGAACCATGTCTTGAGATCGAAAAGAACCCTGAAGACATTTACAAATATACCAATAAGGGAAACCTTGTAGCGGTGATTTCTAACGGCACAGCAGTGCTGGGACTGGGTAATATCGGGGCAGCAGCCGGAAAGCCCGTCATGGAAGGCAAGGGGGTCCTGTTCAAACGATTTGCTGATGTGGACGTGTATGATATAGAACTTGATGTTAAGGATGCGGATGAGATCATTCGCATTGTTAAAGCGATGGAGCCAACTTTCGGAGGTATCAATCTTGAAGATATTAAAGCGCCGGAATGTTTTTATATTGAAGATATGCTGATCAAAGAAATGAACATACCGGTTTTTCACGATGATCAGCACGGGACAGCCATCATTTCAGGTGCTGCCATATTGAATGCTTGCGAGATACAGGTGAAAGAACTGTCAAGATCTAAGATCGTGATCTCAGGTGCGGGTGCGGCTGCCATTTCCTGCGCAAAACATTATGAATTGCTTGGGGCCAAACACGAAAATATATTAATGTGCGATCGAAAAGGTATTCTTACACATAAACGCTTTGATGAGCTGGATGAAATAAAAAGGCAATATATTGCCCATACGGAAAAAAACACGCTCGAAGAGGCCCTTGATGGAGCTGATATTTTCATCGGATTGTCTGCAGGGGGATTGGTAACAGCCGATATGATCAGGAAAATGGCCGATAAACCCATTCTTTTCCCTATGGCAAATCCCACGCCTGAAATACCTTATGACGTAATAAGAGAGATCAGACCGGATGCGATCAGCGGTACCGGTCGCTCAGATTATCCCAATCAGGTAAATAACGTACTTGGTTTTCCATTCATCTTTAGAGGTGCTTTGGATGTACATGCCTCAACGATCAATGAAGAAATGAAAGTGGCCGCAACGATGGCACTGGCGGAATTGGCAAAACAGCCTTGTCTTAAAGAAGTCGAGAATGCATATGGCGGAGAACATTTCGAGTTTGGGAAAAATTATGTGATACCCAAGCCCTTTGATCCGCGAGTATTCATCTGGGAGTCCTTTGCCGTAGCCGAAGCCGCCGTTAGATCAGGAGTTGCCCGTAAAAAGATCGATTTGCAAAAATATAAAAAAGAGCTCGAACGCAAAGCTGAAAAACTGAAACTCTGATTTAAATGGTCCAGACAGTGTTTATTACAGGCATGATTTTGGCTTTCTCTTCATAATTTGCTGTTTTTTATTGTAATTTCTGTTTATAATTAACAATAGTTATTTAAGAATGAACGAGAGAGTATTGACCTTGTATCATAAGAAAACAAACGAGACGTTATGATGTACAGAAAATTAAAATATTCACACATCGGGTCTCTATTATTATCAGTTTTTTTATGCTTTTTTCTGATTGTCCCCAATAGCGTAATTGCCGACAGCGCTCAGGTTCAAATTAATACCGGTGAAATGGATGTCAATTACTCTAAAAAAGTGTTGATACTAAATTCATACCATCAGGGTTATTCATGGACGGACAGGGCAACCAACAGCATATTGGATAAATTTATTGAACGGAATATTGATGTTCAGGTCCATATTGAAAATATGGACACTAAACGTATTCTGAATAAAAATGCCTGGTTTGAATTCCTGGAACAAAAACTAAGTGCCTATCCGGAAGGATATCTTGATCTGATCATTGCTTCCGATGATAATGCGGTATATTCGCTATATAAGATCGGTCACAAATACCATACTGAACCGATCGTCTATTTTGGGGTCAGCGAGGACCTTGCCCGTCACTCGGATACTTGTTCAATGTTCATTGGTGTCGAAGAGTATCTGCCCTTTAAAGAAAATATTGAGCTTGGTCTTGAATTATTTCCGGAAACAGAACATATTGCTATTGTAACCGATAAATCCAAAACGGGAATATCACATTATCATGCGGCAAGAAAAGCCGTTAGGGAAATGAATATTGAAAATATCGATTTTATATGGATTAACGGGTATCAGGATCTCAGTACAAAGGATATGATGGAACGTTTGAGGGATCTCCCGGCAAATACTTTTATTATTTTTTCTATCTGGCAAATTGACGGAGATAACAGGTATTGGGATCCCGTAAAATATTATCCCGAATATGCAAAAGCAACAAATGCTCCCTTTTTTACAGTCCTGGATATTGGTATAGACAATGCATTTCTTGGCGGAATGGTCACCGTTCCGGAAAATCAGGGGCAGCTTGCCGCGGAATTGGGCATTCAATTATTATATGGTGAATTGCTGGAGGATCTTCCCCGAGTGAAAGATAAAAACGAATATCACTTCAATTGGGAAGAACTGAACAGGTGGAATATCCGGATCAAAGATATTCCAAAGGGATCGGTCATTCTTAACAAGCCTCAAACTGTCTACAATCAATATCGAACGTTTTTCTTCCTGACCTTGAGCTTGATTATTATCATGTTCATTCTGTTTTGGCTCTTGCTGTTATATCATTTCAGGTACAGGAATTATGAGCTTCAGCGTACTGAAATGGCTAACTGGACAAAGCGGCTTGCAAATCGATATAATATCCTTTTTGAACAATCCAACAATGCGATCGTGATCTTCAACCTTGATACCGGGGTCATTATAGCTTACAATGAAAAGTCAAAAGAATTATTCGGATCGAAAAATAAAGGAATGGATGAATTTTCATTAAAAGATTATTTCCCTAATTATAAAGAATTGCAGGAAAATATCGATAAACTGCTTATAAAACCTTTTGAAATGGAACTATATAAAGGCGATAAAAGCAGCTTTCATGCTCAAGTGATGTTAAGTTTGTTAAACGAAGAGAATAATAATTACGTTTATGCCATTATTAATGACATAAGCTATCGTAAAGAGCAGGAAGAAGAGATCCGGATAAGCAAGGCTCGTCTCAATGAGACATTGCAAAACAGTAAAAACTCTTATTGGGAATGGGATCTTGTAAATAAAAAGCTTTATAAGGACATTAATTTTTGGATGGCTCTGGATATTGATCCCGCCACTCTGAAAGAAGATCCTATGGACTCGGATTATTATATGAATTCGATCTATCATCAAGACCGGATAAAATTCGAAAAGATCATCGAAGAAGCTGTAAATGGTAAACGAAATACTTTTCTTGCCGAGATCAGAATGAATTTCCACCGACAGATCAATTGGGTTGAGATACGGGGAGTTGTTTCAAAACGTGATGAACAAGGTATTGGAACAGAGATCAGTGGTTTTATGATGAATATCAATGAACGGAAGCATCAGGAAGAAGAGTTGATCAAAGCCAAAGAAAAAGCGGAAGAATCGGACCGCTTGAAATCTGCTTTTATCTCAAATATAAGTCATGAGATAAGGACACCTCTGAATGGTATTGTAGGATTCTCGAATCTTTTAGGGCGGGAAAATCTTTCGCTGGAAGATAAACGCAAATATCTTTCTTTCATTAATGAGAACAATGATCTCCTTTTAAAACTTATCAACGATATTCTTGAGATCTCAAAGATCGAAACGGATTCTGTCAATATTAATTACGACTCATGTAATCTTGCCCAATTATGTGAAAATATTATTGCACAGGAAAGAATGTATCTTCCTCCGACGGTCACTATGATCATGCGCGAGGGACAAAATATCAATGTTCAAATTGACAAAATGCGCCTGACCCAGGTATTGAAAAACCTGATATCCAATGCAAGAAAATTCACGGAAGAAGGTAATATCGAGATCGGTTACGAGACGAAACTCAGTAAAATTGAGTTTTACATTCGTGATACCGGTATCGGCATTGATCCCGAAATGCAAGAAAAGGTCTTTGAACGCTTTGTTCAAGTTGATCCTTTCTCAAGCGGAACCGGTTTGGGTCTTTCGATCTCAAAAGCGCTCATAGAAAAAATGGGGGGTGAGATCCGGCTTGAATCGGAAAAGAATAAAGGTACGACAGTTTACTTTACCGTTGATTATAAAAAGGCCAAATTAAAGATCAGCGATGTTGAGCCGGGGATCAAACCAAAAACCGATAAGAATTTGAAAAAAACAATTCTGATAGCTGAGGATGATGAAAGCAGTTTTGTCCTTTTGAATGTTGTGCTTACCGGTAAATATGAAGTGATCAGATCACAGGATGAAGAAACGGTATTTGAGCATATTAAACGTTATCATCCGGATATTATGATCGCAGATATCGATATGACCGGCTTTACCCAAGAAACCGTCATCAAAGCCAGAGAGATATTACCTCTGATGAAAATAATCGGACTCAGTGATAATACGCTTGATTTCATAAGAAATAAAGAATTGGCAGATCTTTTGGATGATCGTTTGTCCAAACCAATCAATATAAAATCCATGTTGGAAATGCTTGAAGAATTGACAGAAACCGAATGATGGTTTTTTACATACCGATCTCGTCGGCAATACTTGCCATGGCTTCGATCGATATTCCGATAAATTCGTTTAATTCCATTTTGGCGTGTTCCGCCGCCTCTAGAATAAACTCACGGCTCACCTTGGCCGCAAATGCCGGAGATTTGAATTTTTTCATAATTGATTTAACCTTAACGCCTTCTATCTTCTTATCGGGACGTAAAATAACGTATGCGGAAATGAGTCCCGTAATGTTCTCAGCTCCGGCTAAAATAAATTGAAAATCGGTTTCCCGTTTGTATGGGACTCCCTCAATGCCTTCAACATGAGAAAGAATGGCATCGAAAAGCTCGGGTATGTCATAGCCTTCATCTTTTAAAAGTTCAACGGTTTTCCGCCCGTGCATTTGCATATTTTCACCGATCTCGTCCAGATCAAGATCGTGTAAAAGTCCCGTGATACCCCAGAAATCTTCATCATGCCCCAGATGTCGGGCAAGCGCCCTCATGATGACTTCGGTCTCTCTGCAATGGAACCTTAAGTATTCTGTTTTTAAATATTTGTCAAAGATCTCTTTCGCTTCTGAGTAGGTGATGATTGTTTTCATACGATGTCCTGCCTTATTTTTTTAAAGATAAGAAGATGGGTTGTAAAATGAAAGTCCGAAACGCCTGAATAAAAGTTGCGTATCAAAAATAAAAAATGCAAATTAGTGATTATTGGATAAGATGTAATTAACTGTAAAGGATTAAAAATGAAACGGCTATTTCCATTGATCATAAGTCTGATTTTCATATGGAATTGTTCTTCAAGTTTACCGGAATGGTTTCAACAGCGCGATGATTATTATCCTCCGGATAAATATATTGTTTCCGAGGGTTGGGGAGAAACACCGGAGCAAACGATCGAAAAGGCCGCGATCAATATGGCCCAGATCTTCAATACGAAAGTAACGGTTGAAAAGAACCTTTTGGAAAGATATGAAAGCATGTCGAATATGAAGGATTTCAATGAGTACTTTTATGAATTCTCTGAAGAGACTGCAACATTGATCTCCGAACAAAATCTAGTGAATATTATGTTCGTTGAACCGACATACGACAAACGCAGCAAATCTTATTTTACCCTGGGATATATTGAACGGTCATCAACAGCACGGATAATCATGGATCGAATGAAACGAGAACAGGAAAACTTGGAATACTACGTGCGAATGGGTTATAACAGTCAGGACCCTGTTATGACATACCATTATTTCACCGGGGCCTGGTTGGCAGGCACAAAAAATAAAATGATGCAGGAACAATTGGATATTTTAATACCGGGTTTGAGCGTTCCTCCCATTTATACTTATTCGGAATTGGAAACCTTTAAAAAATTGGCAGCAGACAAGATCAACTTCAGCATAACGGTTAAGGGTGATTCAAACGACAGGCTTAAACAGGCGGTAAGTAAGATCGTTAATGAAGCAGGATTTAGTGTTGTCGAAGGCGATGCGCTCCTGAAGATAAACGTCAACACCCAGATCAAAAAGATAGATATCGATCAGGACCCCCTTGTTTTCGTTTCATGGGAATTTCAGTTAAAAATAGATAATGACTCCGACGGAACCGGCCTTTCGCTGATGAAAGACGGAAGAGAGGGCTCTACCAATGTCGAAAATGCTCAAATGCATGCATACGAGAATATGCAGGCATTCATTGAGAATGAGTTTAACAGGAAATTGGTTGAGTATTTTGATACGGTAAAACAGTAATATCCAATTTTAAAATATTACAATTTATTGGAAATGCACACATAGGATTAGCTGAGCATACCTCAATATCAATCGTTTTACTTTGCAATTTATTCATATTTTAATTAGAATTCGTGGTAAAATAGAATAATCATGTAAGGAGTGAAAACATGAATTTACATTGGTTGGACTTCACGGTTATAATCTTGTTTTTCTTTGTGATCTTTGGGATTGCCGCTTACTATTCGAAGAAAGCAAGTCAGGGGACCGATCAGTTCTTTCTTTCCGGCAGAAACCTTCCATGGTGGTTAGCCGGAACAGCCATGGTGGCAACAACCTTTGCAGCCGATACGCCTCTAGCCGTTACAGAGCTTGTTGCAAAAAATGGCATTGCGGGAAATTGGCTATGGTGGAACATGGCAATAGGAGCCATGCTGACAGTGTTCTTTTTTGCCCGATTATGGAGACGATCCGGAGTTATGACTGATGTGGAGTTCGTGGAATTTCGCTATTCAGGTAAAACAGCCGCGTTTTTAAGAGGTTTTCGCTCAATATATCTTGGGTTATTCATGAACGTTATTATTCTTGGCTGGGTCAATAAAGCTATGGAAAAGATCTTTGTGGTGACTGTCCCGGAGATCAATGCATTCTTGTTGGTCTGCATTACGGCAGGGATCATTGCGGTATATGCATCCGCTTCGGGACTTGTCGGCACTTCGAGAACCGACAGTTTTCAATTTCTGTTTGCCATTGCCGGTTGTATCGTATTGGCCATCATTGTTGTGCGTTTACCCGAAGTAGGTGGTCTTGCAATGCTGAAAAGTAAACTTCGTCCCGAGCTGATAGAGTTTGTACCTCGTATCGGAAATGTTACCGCAAAGGGTATTATCGGGGGAGCGATGGCACTGACGGTAGGAGCATTCATTGCTCATATCGGACTTCAATGGTGGGGCACCTGGTATCCAGGCGCCGATCCCGGCGGCGGTGGTTATATTGCCCAGCGAATGATGTCGGCAAAAGATGAAAAACACAGTTTATTCGCGACCTTATGGTTTACGATCGCGCATTACACAATTCGACCGTGGCCATGGATACTGGTTGCGCTATCAGCTTTAGTGATACTGCCGCGGGCGGAGGATCCTGCGCAGTTGCAAGCTCAAGATCCCCAAATGTATGTGGTTGCCGAACAGGCTTTTGAAAATCCGTCCCTTATGAAATCTGATGATCCGGTATACCAAACGGAAGAATTCAAAGCTTTTTACGAAGAATATGAGAATACCGTCGATCCGGGAAGAATGTATCCCAAACTGATGTTGCGTTACTTGCCGACAGGTTTACTCGGTTTGCTGATCGCTGTTTTTCTGGCGGCCTATATGTCAACCATCTCTTCGCAGTTGAACTGGGGAACCTCCTATATCATCAATGATTTTTATCGGCGATTTATAAAGAAAGACGGCGATGAAAAACACTATGTGAAGATCTCCCGGTTGACCATGCTTTTGATGATCGTTATCTCATTGTTGGTTACCCGGTTTATTCTGACGACGATCTCGGGTGCCTGGGAATTCATTATCAACGCTTCCGCCGGACTTGGGCTGGTTCTGATCCTGCGCTGGTGGTGGTGGCGGGTCAATGCATGGTCGGAGATCGCAGCCATGATCGCACCGCTGATCATTTATCCCATTTCGAGAGCTTGTGGACTGGAGTCTCCCATTACGCTATATCCGACTATTTTCGGCACGACTCTTGTTTGGGTAATTGTAACATTCCTAACAAAACCCTCTGATGAAAAAACTCTGAAAAAATTCTATAAAAAAGTTCACCCTGGCGGATGGGGCTGGAAAAAGATCTCCGAAAAAATGCCCGAAGTCAAAAGCGATACGGGTTTTGGCCGGATGTTCATTTCCTGGGGTGCTGGCGTAGCTTTGATCTACAGTTTTCTTTTTGGGCTTGGAAAGTTGTTTTTTCTTGAATGGTGGCCTGCGGTCATTTATTTTATCGTAACGATCGTGTCGGCCGTTGTCATATATTTCAATATGAAAAAACAAGGCTTTGAAACGCTCAAATAAAAGGAGTTGAAAATGTCCGGATTGGTTATTTACAATTCAAAATACGGTTCTACCAAGGAGTATGCGGTAGAGCTGGCAAAAAAAATGAAATGGGAAGCGCTATCCTATAAAAACGTAAATGCAGGGAAACTTAACGAAACAAAAGAAATCGTACTTGCGTCAAGTGTCCGGATGGGTAAAATGAAGATCACGGGCTGGGCAAAAAATAAGGCGGGCCTTCTGAAAGATAAATGCAAAGCTGTGATCGCTGTCGGCGGCACAGAATCCGGAAAACAGGATTATTACGTGGAAATAGTTGAAAAAAATCTGCCCTTTCTTAATCTGAAAAAAGACCAGATCTACGGTTTGGGAGGCAGACAGATCATATCTGAAATGAAAGGTTTTGATGCCTTTGTTTTTAAAATGCTTGATAAAATGATGAAAGATGATGATGAACGTAAAAAGGAGATCTTACAGGAAGTTGATCATATGGATATGAAACTTTTAGATCCGATCGTCACTTATTTAAAGAATTCGTAAAGGAAAGACCATGCAAAAAATCATGAGTGTCCTGCTGGCACTTTTAGCTGTATTTGCTTTTGCAAAAACGGAAACGGCTCCCAAACATGAATTTCGAGGTGTCTGGTTGTCGACCGTTGCCAATATCGATTGGCCGCAAGATAAAAATGATTCCGAAGCAAAAAAACAAGCCGATCTTAATGATTTTCTCGATACTTTAAAAAACAGCGGTATCAATGCCGTGCTTTTTCAGGTTCGTCCGGCTTGCGATGCCATGTACGATTCTCCCTATGAGCCTTGGTCATACTGGTTCAGCGGTACGCAGGGAGAAGGACCTTCGCCCGATTCATTGTGGGACCCGCTGGAATTTGCCGTTGAAGAAGCTCACAAACGCGGAATGGAGCTCCATGCCTGGGTTAATCCCTATAGAGTCGTAAAAGATCCGGAAATGGTCGATTCTTCCTATTATCTTGATGAAAATAATGTATATAAGAAGCATCCTGATTGGGTTTTGAAATTTAAATCTGTTTATATTCTGGACCCGGGTCTGGAGGCGGTTCGTGAATATATATTAAATGTTTTTATGGATATCGTCAACCGTTATGATATTGACGGTCTGCATATGGACGACTATTTCTATCCCTACGAAAAAATTACAAATGAAGATTCTTTAACCTTTGAGAACGAATCACGCGGTTTTGAAAGTATTGATGATTGGCGTCGCGATAATATCAATTTGCTTGTGCAAGCTGTCTCAGACAGTATCGATGAGGTCAAACCCTGGGTAAAATGGGGGATCAGTCCATTCGGTATTTACCGTCCAAACGTACCTGAGGGCATTGAAGGATTTGATGCGTGGTCTGTGCTCTACTGCGATCCATTGGCTTGGTTGAAAGCGGGCAGTGTGGATTATATCACGCCGCAGTGCTATTGGCAGTTTGGGGGCGGACAGGATTACGGTAAACTGATCCCGTATTGGGCCTCACAGGCAAAAAAATATAAACGACATTTTTATCCGGGGCAAGCGATGTATCGTGCCGGCACGGATAGATTTCCACAAGGAGAGATCCCGCGCCAGATCCGGTTGAATCGCGAGACGGATGGTTGTCAGGGAAGTGTCTTTTTTACAGCAAATAATTTTTTTCAGAATCCCAAGAATACGGTCGATACTTTGAAAATTGATCTTTATGCCAACCCCGCACTCTGGCCGGTTTACAGCCATCAGAAAGGCAAATTTGTAAAATCACCCGCTGTTTATGCGGAACGTATAGGTGATGAAAAGATCATGCTGTCTTGGGAAGCCGATCCGGAAGCATGGGGTTATGTCATATACCGTTCCAAATCACAAAAAGACCTCGGGCGGTCCGGAACGTCCATTTTAGACATTATCACCGATGGTGAAGGTCATTATCCGGATCTGACAAATGAGCAATGGTTCTATGCCGTTTCGGCATTGAATTTTTATAAACAGGAAAGCACGCCGGCATATGCCGTGTATGATTTTGTAGCACCCAGAAGACCCTTTATCGGCTCCCAAGCCAAAGGATGGTGGGTCCCCTTTGTATGGGAAGCCTACCCGCAGGCTGAACACTATCATATTCAGGTTGCCACCGATAAAGATTTCAGCTTTGTCGTATATGAAGAACGCCTGTTGCCTCGTAATCGTTTGAACAAACAACTTCCCAAAGGCTATACCTATTATTGGCGAATTAAAGCCGATAACACAGAAGAATGGTCACCCGTCTGGACATTCAAACGATAGTTTAAACACCGAAAGGAAAAGAATGAAAAAGACCTTGATGGCACTTATCGTGTCAGTGCTGATACTAAATGCTCTTTTTGCCGAAAGCATACCTCCCAAACGCGAATTTCGGGGGGTCTGGTTATCTACGGTTGCAAATATCGACTGGCCGAAATCAAAATATGATTCTGACACTAAAAAACAAAATGATCTGATCAACTACCTGTCTAAAATGAAAGACACGGGTATCAATGCAGTTCTGATGCAAGTTCGTTGTTCCTGCGATGCCATGTATAAATCGGATATCGAGCCCTGGTCCTATTGGTTCAGTGGGGTTCAGGGACAGGGACCTTCAAACGAATGGGACCCTCTTGCCTTTGCCGTGAAAGAAGCGCATGAAAGGGAATTGGAGCTTCATGCCTGGGTGAATCCTTATCGTGCTGTTGTCAGTCCTTCTATGGTTAACGAAAGCGATTATATCTCAAATCAACATGTCACAAAACAGCATCCCGAATGGATACTCAAGTTCTCGGATGTGCATATTTTAGACCCGGGCCTGCCGGAAGTCAGAGAATATATCCTGAACGTGCTGATGGATATTGTGAACCGTTATGATATCGACGGATTGCATATGGACGATTATTTTTATCCCTACAGCGTTATCACAACAGAAGACGCCACAACTTTTGAGAACCATTCAAGAGGTTTTCAAGATATTCATGACTGGCGACGCGATAATATCAATCTGTTGGTTCAGGCGGTTATGGATAGTATCAATGATGTAAAACCGTGGGTAAAATGGGGTATCAGTCCTTTTGGTATTTATCGGCCGAATGTTCCTCCGGGTATCACTGGTATGGATGCCTACAGTATTCTTTACTGTGATCCAATCGCCTGGCTGGCTGCACAGTCCGTCGATTATATCACGCCCCAATGTTACTGGCCTTTCGGGGGAGGACAGGATTATGGAAAATTGATTCCCTGGTGGGCCTCTCAGGCTAATTATTACGGTCGTCATTTTTATCCCGGACAAGGTTTGTATAGGGCAGCAAGTTGGGATAGGGGAGAAATCTCCAGACAGATCCGGCTCAACCGGGCAACGGATCATTGCGATGGATCCGTCTTTTTTACGGCTAATGATTTTTATGATAATGCAATGAATACGATCGACAGCATGAGACTGGATCTATATAAATATCCTTCATTGTGGCCGATCATGACATGGAAAGACAGTCTGCCGCCGGATTCACCTCAAAACTTACAATATGCGGTATTGGGTGACGGGACAAAAACTATTGCCTGGGATGAACCTGCTTATACAGATCCGACAGATTCGGCTTATGCTTATGTTGTCTCCAGGGCACCTTACCCGGTGGATATTTCCAATATGTCTAATGCCATTGATATTCAATTTCATCAAGAACACACATATGATGATCCTGTGCAGGGAATGTATTACTATGCCGTGACTACCCTTGACAGAAGCAAACAGGAAAGTGAGCCGGAACACATTAAATTTGATTTTGTGGATCCTCTTTATCCGGAATATGCCGACAAGTCTGCACCTATACTAATCCCTATGGAATGGGGAGATTATCCCGGTGCTGCGACTTATACGCTAGAGCTATCAAATTCGAATGATTTTTCAACCCCTTTGCAGCAATATACGCTGAGCGATACGTCAAAAGATATTAACTTGGATTATCAGACCCGGTATTTTTGGCGCGTAAAAGCGGATAACACGACATTTTGGTCACCGGTATGGACATTTTCGACTCAATTGCCTCCACAGGTTTTACAGGCTTTACCGTTTGCATATTATGAAGGCATCGGCCTGAATCCTGAGCTGACTTGGAATCAATTTGAAGATGCTGCCTCTTACCAACTGCAAGTTTCATATGATGAGATCATGACAGATCTTTTCATTGATGAATCATCATTGACGGATACCAGCTTTCAGATAAGCGGTCTGGATCATGCAAAAAGATATTTCTGGAGAGTTCGTTCAAATAAATATGAGCGTTGGTCGGACATTAGAAGTTTTAAGACAAAGGAAGGTTCCGGAAGGCC
>CAYVLJ010000012.1:20910-29142 GCA_964452375.1 uncultured bacterium
GAATTCGTTTTAACAATGTGGGAAAGAACTTCATTGGTTCATTCCTATCCGGCATTTATGGACAGCAGTCTGGATGCTTCAGGGCTCGCGCTTGGAAAGATCGGACAGGATGATGTCCTTTTACTGCTTCAAAGTAACGGAAACAATGTTAAAGTAGATGCTATGGACGCACATACGGGCAACAATTACTCACTTGATCTGAATTTAACGGGTATTGGAGGTGGCCTGCATGCTCTCCGTGATATCGAGATAAGTTCTGACGGAGTGATCTATGCTTCAAATTGTGTTGAAGCGGGCGATACGCTTAAAGTTTATCAATGGCTTGATCCGCTTCAACCGGCCCTATGTATTTATGAAGCAGAAAATGTAGCATATCGTTTCGGTGATCATATAACGGTAAACGGTCGTTATGATGACGGGTCTATCAAAATATATGCCGCAGCATCTAATAATAACAAGCTGCTGAAATTATCAATGAATAGTCTGAGCTTAAGTTTTGAAGCTGAACAAATAAGCTTTGGACGGATACAGAAAGATCTGGCTTCCGTGGCTTTGATACCCGGAAGTGATGACCTGTACGTTAATTCTTCAGGATACACGATTAGACGGTTTTCACCGGAGGGCAGTACATTGGGTATCATGGGAAGTGACAACGGTATGCCTTCCGCAGCCCATGCTCTTGCGGGTTTCAAGTACGGGGAAAAACCCTATCTGGTTTCCTATTCTAATACAAGCGAAAGCGCCTATATTGTTGATATCTATGACGGAGTGCTGAATTCGCTATATGCCGGAGGAACATACAAGCTCGGCATAAAGAATAATGCAAGCGCCGCAGGTGATGTTGAGATTATGGATAACGGTGATGGAACCTTTACGATCTTTGTACTGGGAAATCAAAATGGTATTGCCGCTTATGAATTTGATGCTGCGAATGCATCGGTAGGTATTGCCCAATCGGATATTCCGGAGTTATTTGAATTGGGACAGAATTATCCCAATCCTTTCAACCCCGTCACCATCATTCCGGTCGAAATTCATAAAGATTCATTTGTTGAGCTTAGTGTCTTCGACTTGAACGGCAGACTCGTAAAAATCTTGTATAAAGGTGAGTTGCCGTCAGGTAACCATAAGTTCAATTTTAATGCGTCTGATTTAAGCTCGGGACAATATTTATATAGAATTACTACAAATAATGTTGCCGTAACTAAGAAGATGTTATTCATAAAATAGATTGAACTTATAAAAAATGTACGGAACGGTTTTGAACCGTTCCGTACAAATATATATTAGCTTATACTGCTAATAATTAATTTGTTTTACAATCTTCGCAAATCCCGAATATCTTCATCGTATGCTTTTTGGGTGTAAAGCCTTGTGCTTTGCAGATGGAATCCTGTAGCTCTTCCAGTTCCAAATTATGAAATTCTATGATCTTGCCGCATTTCTCACAGATCATATGGTCATGATGTTCTTCAATGACCTCGTATATCTTTTCATCATGAATACTGCGTATGTATTTTATCAAACCGGCATCTTCGATGGTTTTTATACTCCGATATACCGTTGCCCGCGATACCTTATGCCTGGAATTTGTCATTCTGTCAATAATGTCATCTATCTGGAAATGATTGCTTTGTTTCAAAATTTCATCCAGGATCTCCATTCTTTCAGGCGTGATGTTCTTGCCTTCGGAACGCAGATAATCAATATAACATTCATGTGCTTTGGATCTTTTCATTATGACAATCCTGCCAGTACTGCGAGTTGGTAGACCGCAAAAGAAGCGATCCAGGCAACCGAAAGTGTATACGCTACAAAAGCGATGGTCCAGAGCTTTGAATTGCTCTCACGTGAAAAAACAGCGACCGAAGCAATACATGGAATATATAGTAAAACAAAAACCATAAATGAAATTCCGACCGCTTGTGAATAATCCGGATCATTCCTTAACGATTCCGCAAGTGTTTTACTTTCACTTTCGGTATCACCGATCGCATAGATCGTTCCCATCGTTGAAACAACGATCTCCTTGGCGGCCAGTCCGTTCACAAGTGCGATGTTCAGGCGCCAGTCAAAACCGAGTGGTTTTGAAATAGGTTCAAGGAATTTTCCTATTCTTCCCGCAATGCTGTACGGCAGTTGTTCGGATTTCTCAAGTCTGTCTATACGCTCTATATTCGCATTCGGCTTCTGTCTCATTGTTTCATATTTTTGATGTATTTCGGGATTTTTTGGATAAGAACCGGCAAACCATATGATAATACTGGCCAGAAGAATGACCGTACCCGCTTTTTTGATGTAAAGCCAGGCGCGGTTCCATGTTTGCTGCAGCATGGACCTGCCCGAAGGTTTCCTATATGGAGGAAGCTCCATAACAAAGGGTTCGGATTCGTCTTTGAATGCTGTGGATTTCAGTAGTTTTGCCGACAGCAAACCTATAAAGATACCGAAAAGATAGACCCCGAATAGAATATTTCCCGCCATGGAAGGCGCAAAAAATGCGGAAATGATAACAGTATATAAAGGCAATTTTGCTCCGCAGGAGAAAAAGGGGACAACCATCATGGTCGTGATACGGTCACCTCTGTTCCTGAGAGTTCGGGCCGCCATGATCGCCGGTACCGAACAGCCGAAGCCTGTGATCATGGGAATAAATGATTTGCCGTGCAGACCGATCCTGTGCATCAGCTTATCTACAACAAAGGCCACTCTGGCCATATATCCTGTGGCTTCGAGTAAAGAAATACAAAGAAAAAGGATCAGGATATTCGGCAGGAAGACCAATACGCCGCCTACGCCCGCGATCACGCCGTCAATAAGGATCGACTTAAAAATTGATGCCGGGATGATCCCGTTTAGAGTTGAGATGAGAGATTGGAATAGCCCGTCTATCCACAGCATTGGATATTCTCCCAAACGAAAAGTCAGCTGAAAGATCCCGTACATGATAAGTATAAAGATGGGCAGACCAAAAATGCGGTGTAAAAGAATTTTGTCGATCCTGTCCGTTGTTGTTTCAGGATCGTCCTCTTCGTTGTTGACTGTTTCTTTTATAGCACCGTTAATGAACGATATTCGTTCTTCTGCGAGATATGTATCGGGTTCCATCTGCTGATGAAACTTGCTGATATGGTCACGGACTTCTTCTAATTTGCTTTCAATTTCAGTCCAGCAAGGAGAAGATTTAAGAAAATCAACTACATCAGGATCTTTTTCTATCAGTTTTATCGACATCCATCGAGTGGGGAGATCTTTACCGATTTTCCTGTTCCTGATTATGTCGCTGATCTCAATAATATAATTTTCGATCTTGTTGGTATAGGTGTGCTTATACTTCCTTGTCTTGATATGACCGGACTTTATGTCAACAATATGATCTAGTAAATCCGGAATTCCCTTTTTCGTGACTGCGGAAGCAGGGATCACGTGTGCTCCGAAAAGTCTCTCAAATTGATCGAAATCAATATTCGTATGCTGCTTTTCAACCTCATCGATCATGTTCATAACGACCAGCAGTTCAACCTCAAGATCCATGAGCTGAGTTGTCAACACCAGGTTTCGTTCGAGGTTGGTGGCATCAACGATATTGATGACCATATCAGGTTTTTTTTCAAGAATATAATCGCGTGCCACTTTTTCTTCCGGACTATATGGCGAAAGGCTGTAAGTGCCGGGAAGATCAACGATCCTGATCGTATATCCCTTGTGTTTGAAAGTCCCTTCGACTTTTTCGACTGTAACTCCGCTGAAATTGCCGACTTTTTGATTTGTGCCGGCTAGGCAATTAAAAATGGAGGTTTTACCGGAATTGGGATTGCCCGCAAGAGCAACATGGATGATTTTATCTTCTGCCATGGAAGTGTCTCATTCGACCCTTTCTATGTCCTGGGGACATATGACGTCCGCGATGGGGCACGGGGCCGATGTCTATAACCATTACATGATCGGCTTCTTCCTTTCGAAGGCTCATTAAAAAGCGGCGGATACGGATCTCAATAGGGTCGCCAAGAGGCGCAAAACGAACGACGGCCAGATTGATACCCGGCACCAAACCCATATCGAGCATGCGTTGTCTTACGGCTCCTTGGGCCTCGACCGCAAGCACTCTGTAACGCCTGTCTATCTGAGCTTTGCTTAAAGGAATTGGAATTATATTTTCGTTTTCGTTCATCATAGTCCAATTTTAGTGAATATTCTCACATAAAACAAGCAATAATTGAGATTAAGTCTCAATTATTCGTTAAACGTTAAACGTAAAATGTAAAAGGTCGTAAATCAAGAATCGTAAAACGTATATAAATATGTTCTCGCTATGCGAGGTTTTCTATTTATGGAATATATCTTGATACTTTTTTTGCGGATTGAACATCTTTACACGTTATGTCTCACGTCTCACGTTTCTTAAATTAAACATTTCATTTTTCTATAATTCAGAGTAAGTTTCAACGCTTTTTGAAAAACAGGGAGGAGAATACGTCGAAAGGTTAATTGATCATGAGTGAACAAACTCCACTTTTACAACTAGAAAACATAAAAGTAAAAAAACCTAATCAGCCGATCGAGATCTATACATCAACCCTTTTTCCGGGATTAATATATCAGATCCAGGGGCCCAATGGCTCCGGAAAAACAGATTTGTTGAATATATTTGCACACGAACAGAAGATCAACGAAGGTACAATATACTTTGAAGGAAAATCTTCCGCAAAAAAACAATATTCAGCAAAGATCGTTAAAGGTTTAATTACCTATATTCGCCAGGAAGGCCAGGTTTATAAAAGGACCCCACTGGCAACTTTATTATATGCCTTAAAGGCAAAAAAACTTTCATCACCTCTTGCTTATCGCACGGTTATGGAATTGCTTGACGATTTTGGATTGCAGGAGATCGCAAATCGTAAAATAACCGAACTATCATCCGGTACACGCAAAAAAGTAGCGCTTTTAAGTGTTTTTTTGCATGATTCCAAATTGATCATCATTGATGATCCTTGTTTTGAATCACTGGATGATTATTTTGTAAAAAAATATGTCTCTTTATTGAAAAAGAACGTTAAACAGGATAATCGAACCCTTGTCTTGGCTTCAGCTCAATCTTTGGTTCGTTATCGTCTGGTTGATATTACACTTGTTATGCACAAAGGACATATTATCCGAGTGGAAAAAACGTATCAACGTAAACCCACAAAACACAAAAAGCCAACACATAAATCTTAATAATATTATTCTCCTCCCCACTTTTTGCAGTAGTCAGAAGCCGGAAGGCAGAAGACAGTAGACAGTTCCTAAGGGATCCCTTTGAGTTAAGCAGTAAGTGATGAAAGCAATTGCCTCTGGTTATTTTTGACTTTTACCTAAACCCCTAAACCCTAAACTTACAACCCCTAACTTTTTAACTTTTATTTTATCATATACTTATTTTATCTCATGAAAAAAATTAAGACATCAAAATATGCCGAATTCGGCAAATATACAAAACGCGAAAAAATGGTAACGCTTCTTCGTGATTACGGTATACGCGATCGTCGCATTTTGGATGCTTTTCTGACGATTCCCCGCCATATTTTCATGCCTGAAGAGGAATTGGAAAAATCTTATCGTGATCAGGCGGTATATATTGGGTGTGGACAAACCATCTCACAGCCCTATGTTGTGGCCTTGATGCTCGAAAGCTTGAACCTGAAGCCACAAGATAAAGTTCTGGAGATCGGCTCCGGCTCCGGCTACGTTACAGCTCTTCTTTCATTGCTTGCAAAAAAAGTGATCGGAGTTGAACTGGAGCAAGAGTTGGCCGAAAGAAGCAAGAAGGTTTTGAAAGAACTGAAGATCGATAATGTCAGTATATTTTGTAAAGACGGATATGCCGGACATAGATCCGGGGCACCCTATGATGTCATCCTTCTTTCAGCAGCACCGGAATCCCTTCCCGAAAGCTTACTGGAACAACTACAACCCGAAGTTAAACTAATATTACCTGTTGGTAAATTCGATCAATTATTAGTATTATACGAACAGAAAAACGGAGAATGGAAAGGGAGGGTCATTACGGATGTCCGTTTTGTCCCCCTGCGAAAGAAATGAAAGCCGCAGTATCACGCATCGATCTTAAACTGTTCAGAGCAATATTCAATTTTCGCCGTAACACGGTGCTTCCCCTTATATTTCGTATCATATCTTTCATCGGAGACGGTTATTTCTACAGCCTATATCTGGTTTATCTGTATTTTTCAAAGCATGAACTTTTCAGACCGGCATTATATGTTGTACTGATCGCATTTGCTATTGAATTGCCGGTCTATCAAATACTTAAACACAGTATCAGACGTATCAGGCCTTTCAATGCCCATGAGGATGTGGCCAACATGGTTTACCCACTGGATGAATTCTCTTTTCCGTCGGGACATACATCCGCTGCTTTTGCGGTCGCTATGATCATCGCTCATTTTACACCTTTCCTTGCTGTTCCCTTATTTATTTTCGCTTTTCTTGTCGGTATGGCACGTATATATCTTGGAGTACATTATCCGTCTGATATAATCGGCGGTATTCTCTTCGGAACCGGTATGGCGCAAATATCGATATTGATTGTTGAAAAACTTATTTTAAAATAGATCGGTCTTTAAAATAGGGGTCAAACTGATCCCTGGAGATATTTATTCCATATAAGTACCGGGTTTTAACTTTAATATCATCTCAAAGTTCGTCCAATTTCGGTTTCTTTTAAAAAACATTATGCATATTTAAGCTAAGTCCGTAATTTATCCCCGAATTTGGAACTTTTATTAATATTGAACGATCAATTGGCATGAAAAAAATCAAGATCATATTACTATTGCTTTGGCTTCCTTTAGTCATAATAGCTGCGCAAGAGAATTTCTTTGCAAAATTCGGCGTTAATATTCGAGCGTATTTCAACACATTTTATAATGCAAAAGTTTACTTCAACGAATCACAAGATGCATATAATAACGAAGAAGACAAAGACCAGTTGTCTCCCCAAACACGTTCGGCATTGAACAAGGCGGCTTTGCAGGCAGAAAAAGTGGTCAATAATTTTCCAAGATCTTCTTATGTGGATGATGCCATATTTTTTAACAGTGTTTGTCAGTTTCAATTGAATCGCTATGATCGAGCCCTGGAACTGTTAGAAAAACTGACCCTGGAATATCCTGACAGCCCTTATTATTTCGAAGCGAAACTTTGGATCTCCAAATGTTATTTTGAAATGGATAAAAAAACCATTGCTTATGACCTGATCGAGCAATTTATCGCCAATAAGAACAATAAAGCATATTTTTCTGATGCCTATAGTCTGCTGGGGTATCTGGCATTACAGGAAGACGATCTTGAGCGCGCTCTTCAGGCCTTTTTGCAAGCTGCGGAAACCGCATCGGACAAAGAACCGCGCTGCAATATGTATTTGGAAGCCGTTGAACTTCTGATAGAAGAGCAGGATTTCGAAAACGCTTTAAAGTATACTGACCGGGCAGGTCGAAACGTAAAGTTTGATGAACAAAGAGCTCGTGTTCAGATCGCTTATATTCGAATTCACCGTCTCATGGGAAATAAAGAAGAAGCAAACGAATATATTGATGATGGTTTAAAGGATGCTCGTTTAGCACAATACTGGGGAGATATTATTTACGAGCAGGCAAATATTTACTTTTCTGAAAATGAAGATGAAGAAGCTGTTTCCAGATTGCGCTATATTGTTAAAGATCCAGAAAAGATATATCAAAGGAATCGGGATTCCAAAGCCTGGGCAAGAGCCGCATACCGTTTGGGGAAATATTATTTGTACGAAGATGCGAATTTGGATTCCAGTGAGTTCTTTTTCAAGAGAGCTCTGACTAAACGGAGACAGAGTGAAGAAGGCGAGTGGGCAAATGAATACCTGAACACATTAAAACAATTAAAACAGGTCAATAGAAATATTGAAAAGATCATCGGTCAATCACCCGAACTTGCCGATAGTGCATGGGTATATTATGAAAATATTTCCGATTCCGCTGCAGTGGAGATCATGGATCGTTTGGCATTGTTGGCGGATACTCTTGCGGTCGACAGTTTGAAAGCGGACTCTATTAAGAGTCTGGTCAATAATAAATATTCCCCACCATTGAAAAAAACAAAGGTTAATATTGAGCAGACTATTGAAATTATGAAGGATATTAGGGCCAAAGCGAAATATCATAAGCAGGTGATGATATATACATTGGATTTTCTTTTTCC
>CAYVLJ010000013.1:0-26926 GCA_964452375.1 uncultured bacterium
CGTCTGCCTGCCGGGTAAGGATCCAGACAAGCGGGTGGAAAAAGTAGATCGCCTGAGCCAGGATCTGCAGAGCGCCGAGCAAGCCGTCTTTCCGTTTGATGTGTGCCACTTCATGACGCAGCAGCGAGTGCTGAAGGTCATCGCTCAGGGATGACCAAAGGATCGGAACATAGACCCGCTTGGGAAAAAGTCCGATACTCATGGGCACCGAGATGTTCGGTGAGCAATAGACATCGATAGCCTTTCCGTCAATGTCGGTATGTTTTACAAAGGTCGAAGCACGCAAATGCCACTTGAGCCTTAAGGTCGAGAACAGGGTTGAACCCAGCATAAAGAGTGCCGTTGCAGCCCAGATCAGTAAGATAATACCGAGGATGGACAGAGAAGGTCCCGAAGGCGCGGCTTCAGTTCCTACAGCTACAGGGCCAAGCTCGATCGTCCCTACTGTCGGTACAATAGCAGAGGTAGTTTCACGGACCGTGAAAGGTACAAAAGGCGGTACCAACAATTTGATCAATCCAAAAGCCGCCACAGCATATCTGATGCGCGCGTCACGTTCGCGTAACAAATATAAAACAAGGAAAATGACCCCGAGAAAGAGCGTGTTCTGCAGAATGGCCGTGCCGAAATAGGCCATCCAGTTTTCGGCAAAGGAATTAAAATAAGTGATCATCTTATTTCTCCTTCAGTTGCGCTTCTTTCTCTTTGAGCAGCGCTTTGATGTTTTTAATATCATCCAGCGACAGATCCTCCTCCGCGATGAGAAAATTCGCCAGGGCCGGCGCCGATCCGCGAAAAACGCGAGAGATCAAATGTTCCGTCTCCCGCTGAAGCATGTCCTCCCGTTGAGTGACCGGCGTGTAAAAATTTACCAGTCCGATCTTCTTTCGGGTGAGCAGTCCTTTTTTCTCCAGCAGGTTCATCAGGGTCTGGATCGTGGTATAGGCTTTTTCGCCGTTCGGGTAGGCGTGCTCGAGCACATCCCGTACCGAAGGCGATCCGCCCAGGATCCAAACCGTATCCATGATCTCCCATTCCGCCGGGGTCAGTTTATTCCCGTTTATCATGATAGCTCCTTAATGATTCGTGTATCTACTAATGTTATAGTAAAGTTATGATGAGATTGGGAGGATGTCAAGAGAAATTTTGTTCTTAATCTGCTGTAAATGTAGGAGCGGGGATAGACCCGCCCGTTAAAAAAAGGAGGCCCAAGTGCCTCCCGTACAATAACTCTAATATATTTATTTAAATTATGATAACAGCAATTTGATCAATAATTAAATGCGAGATGTAGGGGACAGATATATCTGTCCCCTGTGATGTAAATAAATCCGCCGTGTGGCGGGTCTTATATTCAGCGCTTCAATTTAAACATCACCGGCAAGGCGATCCAAACATCGGCGGGTTCGCCAACATGTTCGAAATCGATCTTCATGGCAGCATCCAAAGCCGCCTTATCCAATTGCTCATATCCACTACTCTTTAATAGGTGGGTTTTATCGACAGACCCGTCCTTTTGCACATGGATCTGAACGATGACCGTCCCCTCGACACCGGCTTTTTTCAGTTCCTCGGGATAGACCAGATGTTCAAGCAGCGCATCATATCCACCTATGATCTCGGGCGGTACCGTATAAGATGGGAGGCCAATTGATTTGCTGATTGTTATTTTTTTGCTTTTTTTCCCATCCTCACGAAACGGCATTTCGGGCATGACGAACATAAAAGAATCCAATTCGGGGATCTCAATTGAAGTCATGATCGAATCCATTTCAGCCTGAAGTTCCGGAAGCCCTTCCAATGCTTCCATTGCTTCCAGGGATTTAAGCGCTTCAAGCGACTCGAAGGATTTTTCCATGTCCTTTGCTTCTGTCCATGAATCAACCGTTCTTCCTGTGCGGCTCATTAACAGCGGTATCAGGACGATCACCACGAGAAAAGCGATCATGAAAACATTTGACCATTTAAAGGTTTTTTGTTTACTCATTACATTCTCCTATTCTCGCCACACACACTTAGTTCGTATTTTGTTGTTATCCCTTAAAAGGGTAGGTTGTTCCCCGGATTTACATTATTGCTTATGTTCAATATTTAACATTTCAATATAAACACTTAAACAATACCCATAACATGAATAGATCCTTCTCCCGATAAATATCGGAATCAGGATGACAGTCATGGTTATATTAATTCAATTTAAAAATAACCGGTATCGCCATCCATACGCCAACCGGTTTATCCCGCTGGATAGCCGGTTTGAATTTTGTTTCTTTTAGCGCATCCAGAGCGGCTTCATCCAGTCCGGTGCCCGCCATGCCTTTTATAACAACCGCTTTGATCACGCGGCCGTGTTTATCGATAAAACATTGTACGATCACCGTGCCTTCGATACCGGCTTCCTGGGCTATCTCCGGATATGTGATATTCTTCAGAATGGCAGCATAGCCACCGATGGGTACGGGGTCCTCCTCACGGGGAATGAACACAAAACTACCGGGATCACTGTCAACATTCTTAGGTGGTGGCGGGGGAGCATCCTGAAGGGTCGGATCTTCAAAGATCCAGTTGATAAGCGTACTGTCAATTTCGATATCTTCGTCTTCGCTGAGCACCGGGATCACCGGTTTTGGCGCCGGTATGTTCAAATCTTTTAACTCGACTTGAGGAATATCAATTGATTCTATAAAAATGACCTTGGTTTCTTCTGTAATTTCCGAATCACGATCGGAACGCGGAATAATAACCAAAATGGCAATGATCACGATCAAAACGGCAACGATCGATTTTTCAATACGGAATGGACCGCGTTTTTTAAATTTTTCGTAGTTATTCATGGTTTTCTCCCTATGGTTGTATTGGAGATAAAAAGATCATATTTATTTTAACTGTTAAAAACAAAATGCGTTCCTTTATCTAATGATGAATAGAGCTTAATTATGCAATCCAAAGTGTTTCAATCCAGACGATCTTCCACTCACCATAGTGTTTTTCCAGCAAAGCCGCCATACCGGATCCGCACAAAGGAGCAGATATTATGCTATATTCGACAATTGCAGTAAGACAATCATTGCTGATGCCGGGGCGGGTAAAACTGATATATCCGGAATACGGGTCCGATTCATCTGTGTCTTTTAACATCACATAATCCGGCAGTTTTTCCATGTCAAGAGCATATCGAGTATCATTTGCCGAATTGTAATTATCAAGGAGGGAATCTGACCCTACGCTGTCCTGTAGAAATGCGATATGCAATGAAGTGCAATTTGTTACGTTGGTGCTCAGATCATAAACATCGAGGGTTTCAGTAGTTTGGATCCGCTTGATACTGTCGAGAACGGCACTTAGAACAGCATGCTCTTCATTACTGAGCATTTCAGGACCTGAAGGCTCAAGATCACAACTACAAAAAAGAAAAAATAGAACGATCGGGATAAAAAGCAAAATACGCTTCATTATTATCCCCTGTGTTTATGTGAATTAATATAATAGCAATCAGCATTAAAATCTAAGCGACCGGCACACAATGCCCAGCGTTTATTTGGCCGATGGCGGATCCGGTTCATCATCCCTGTGACGCATATGGGATGTTGCGATCTGATAAATGGGGTGATGCGTCATGTCAACGGCAGATCCCTCATCTTCAGACATAATGATCTCAAGCCAATCGGGACATTCAAAATCATTACCAAAATCCATGCGGACACCGGTGGCAAAGAACATTACCAACATGATCATAACGATTATAAAACGTTTCATCCTATTTCCTATCCCCTTTCGCTATAATAAACATATTAATATGTCAAGTATTATAATATGTTTCATAAATCACGAAAAATCAAGAGTTTTTGATGGGACGACATATAAAAAGATTTTGTTCCGAAGTAAATTTAATGCAACAGAAACAGTAAAATTGGTTAAACGTCAGATCTGCTTTTCAAAAATAACGAACACGCCAATACATTTACTCTTCAGAGGAATCATCTGTATAAGTTACAACATGTTCAACAGAATTGATCGGATAGACCTTAATTCCCGAGTTTTGTGTTTGGGAAAGATCTGCCCATGTAACACGACCGTTTTGAGCTACCGGGAAACTGTGCTGAAGGCCGCAAGTATGCTGATTGCTGAAAGTATAGACAATTTCAAGCGTGATCCCGATGATGCCTTCATCGATACGACCGAAACCGCCGCCATTCTCATCGATCTGATTAGCTGATGTCATACCGTAAGCAAGCAGGATCGGCCGGGATTCAAAAGACCCGGCTTGATCGTTTTCAAGATCTTCTTCACGTAACATGGCAAGGTGCATCAGATCGCCGTCTTGAGGAATAACGCCCGCATCCCAGGTTTCATAAAAAAGATCAGTCTGGCGTTGAGTAAACAGTTCCACATTATAGGTAATGTTCCACTCTGCTTCAGATGTGTCGCGTGTAACGCGCTGATAAGCAAATTTCCAGCCGGTATCGCTATCTCGTTTGATCAAAATGTCTTTTGCATGATATAATCCGGAATTATTGACATAGAATCGAATTGAAAAATCCCACATTTCAAATTCATAGTAAACAATTTGAATGACCGCACCAAAATATTCTTTGTATAGTTCCATCTGGAAGGTATCAAGTGAGGTCAATTCTGTGTTTTCCAGCGACATGATCGCGGGATTATCCAAGTCGGTATTAACTCCGATAATAGCCTCCTCCAAATAAGGAGAAACATCATTGACTGGATGAGTGTCAGAAGCATCGGGTGTCATATTGAACATAGTTATAAAATCTTCTTTTGTCGGAAAAAACACTTTTGAAAAAGCGATATTAACACTCTCAGGAGATGTGTAATTGGCATCAGCCGTTATGATCGTTTTATGGATAGCGGGCTTATCAAACAATCCGTCATCACGGGTCACTCGATATTTTACTCCTTCGAATTCGGGCGAATCAAAACATCCGACAAACAATAAAGCGATAAAAGTTACAGAACATAACAAAAATAATCTTTTCATTTTTTAAACCTCCGCAGGTTTTTATCAAAATCTTTAAATAATATTTTAATTTAACAGTTTAACTCAAATAAAAACAAGAGATAATTCATTGATCAACTATAGAAAAAATTTACTTAAGCAGATTAAATAATCGAACAATTCAACAAATTATTTTGTTTGATCCTACTTTTTTAACTAAAATAAACACATGAAAATCAATACCGTATTTTTAGACAGGGACGGTGTGCTGAACGCGGACAGTCCCAACTATATTCGCAGTCTGGATGAAGTTCGCATCCAACCCGGTGTTCCCGAAGCGATAAGAACACTCAGCGATGAGGGCAAGCGACTGATCGTGGTCAGCAACCAGGCAGGTATAGGCAAGGGTTTGTTGAGCGTAAAAGACGCTGAAGCTATTTTTGACAAGATCATCAAAGGTGCGGAATCCGCAGGCGGCAAAATTATGGCGAGATATTATTGTCCTCACACCGTGGAAGACAAATGTAATTGCCGAAAACCTAAAACCGGCATGTTCCGGCAAGCGGTCAAAGACCATGGCATCCGGCTGGAACGATCCGTTTTTGTCGGTGACGGTTTCGGTGATGCCGTGGCAGCAAAAAAACTGAATATGCCTTTTTATCTGGTTGCGCAAGGCTGGGGGCCGGAGACCAGGCAAAGGTGTGACGATGAAGATATCCCATATATATTTGTCAGTGACCTGGAGGAAGCCGTTGAGCTGATACTGGAATCGGAGGATGATCAAATATGAAGATAGCGGTACTTCTCGGTGGTGCGTCTCCTGAACGTGTTGTTTCCATGGCCAGCGGAACATCCATTGGAACGAATTTATCCAAACTGGGGCACGAAGTCGTTTATCTTGATCCTGCGACACATCTTGACAAAATGGATGAATTCAGAAAAACTCTGGATAATGTTTCCATGGACAAAATGGATTTCGAGGCAATGGCCGGCATGAACGACGAGGCATTTAAAGAACAGATACCCTATATTAAAGAGCAGAACATAGACCTTGTATTTAATGCCCTGCACGGAGGCAACGGCGAGAATGGTGTGATCGCCGGCATGCTTGAGGAAGCCGGAATTCCATATACCGGATCCGGATATCTTGCTTCTGCATTGGCAATGGATAAGTTCAAGACCAAGATACTTGCCCGCGAGGTAGGAGTAAATTGTGCAGACGAAGAACTGCACGAAAAACCTGTTCATAAACCCGAAACAGTTGATTTCCCACTGGTTGTAAAACCAAATAATTCCGGCTCTTCCGTTGGACTGACGATCATTGAAGAACCGTGCGATATTTATGAGGCTACCTCGGAAGCTTTAAAATACAGCGACACCGTTATCATAGAATCCTTTATTCCTGGCCGTGAATTTGATATTCCGGTTGTTCGAGGAGAAGCCTATCCCGTTCTTGAAGTTAATCCTCACGGCGTGAATGATTACAAAGCAAAGTACATGGGTGACAAAACGGAATACTTGGTTCCCGCACCGCTCAGCGATGAAAAAACCAAAGAAATGCAAGAAGCTGCTGAAAAAGTTTATAAGGCTTTGGGATTAAAGAATTATGCTCGAGTGGATTTTCGCATGACGCCGGAAGAAACGATATATTTGCTGGAAGCCAACACCTTGCCGGGAATGACGGCATCAAGCCTGGTCCCAAAATCGGCAAAGGCTATCGGGATTGATTTCCCCGAGTTGCTGACTATAATTATTGAAGATGCATTGACCTAGGTCTTCCGGCTGGTGCCGACAAAGGAGATCTGCCGGATGGTCGAAACGTACTTTATGTATTTTTCGACCAGCCAGCATTCCGTCTTCCCCGCCAGCTCCATAGGAGTTCCTTCGTGTCCGGCGGATTCGATGGATCAGGCTGGCAGGTCTTTTCTACACATACAATAATCCTTTTCCCAATCCAAAATTTTCATTAATTTCCGATGAAATAATGAGGTACCCATGTCTTTACAGTTCTACAACACAATGAGCAGAAGGAAAGAAGGTTTTAAACCGATCAAAGAAGGAAAGGTCGGGATATACAATTGCGGTCCGACCGTTTACAACTATCCTCATGTTGGAAATTTGCGAGCTTTTATTTTTGCCGATCTGTTAAAGCGTTACCTCAAATTCAAAGGCTATAAGGTCACGCAGGTCATGAATCTCACGGACGTCGACGACAAGATCATCAAAAAATGTGCTGAAACAGGAACGTCGATCAGGGAATATACCGAAACCTACAAACAAGCGTTTTTCAATGATATTAAAAAATTGAATATTGAAGACGCAGATCATTATCCGGCCGCCACGGACCATATACGGGAAATGGTCGATCTGGTGAAAAAGTTACTGGATAAAGGATTGGCTTACAAAGCTGAAGACGGGAATATCTTTTACAAGATCTCAGCGTTTGAGAATTACGGGAAATTGCAACGTCTTGATATGAGTCAAATGCGCAGCGGCGACCGCGTGGATGACGATGAATATGAAAAAGAATCAGCTAATGATTTTGCACTCTGGAAGGCATATAAGGACGGAGATGGCGAGGTTTCATGGGATACGCCTCTCGGCAAAGGACGTCCGGGCTGGCATATCGAATGTTCCGCCATGTCCATGAAATACCTCGGCGAGACATTTGACATTCATACGGGCGGTGTTGACAACCTTTTCCCGCATCACGAGAACGAGATCGCACAGAGCGAAGGTGCTACAGGCAAACGCTTTGTCAATTACTGGCTCCATTGTGAGCACTTGCTTTGGAACAATACCAAGATGAGCAAGTCGCTGGGAAATATCATTTACATTGACGGACTGATGGAAAAGGGCTATTCTCCCGCAGCGATACGTTATGCCTTGTTGACCACCCATTATCGTCAAAAACTGAATTTCAATCTCGAGATCCTCGAAGCCGCAGAAAGCACATTGAAGCGAATTGATAATTTTCTGTTCACGCTGAAAGATGCAAAACCCGGTAAAGCAGATCCTGAAGTCAAAAAGATCGTGGATACTATGCTCAAGAATTTCGAAACGGCAATGGATGACGACCTGAATATATCAGGCGCAGTCGGTACGGTTTTTGAAGCTATTAAAAAACTCCAACGTATTTTTCAGCTTACTCCCGCCACAGATTCAAGTGCCGCATTGATCAAATCCGGTTTTCACTCAGTTGATGAAGTCCTTGGCGTGATCTATTTCCGTGAGAAAAAAGAGGCAACCGTCGATGAAGCGTTCATCCTGTCCAAGATCGAAGAACGCAAAGAAGCCCGTGCCGATAAAGATTGGGCCAAAGCCGATGCCATCCGTGATGAGCTGGATGCTATGGGGGTCGAGCTGCTGGATCGCAAGGACGGCACCGGGTATAAGATCAAGAATTAATGTTTCCATTTGTATAGAAGCCTTTCTTTGCTTGACCAAAATGTAGGGAACAGTCGAGACTGTTCCATTTCCGCATTATTCACATTCAGGAACGGTCACGACCGTTCCACACAAGATAACCCGTCGCCGCTGAGGCGCATTCAAATATCTTCTGAAAATCAAATAATACGAACCACACTAAACTGTTTACTAAAACACAATTTACGACTGTTCACCGTTTACTGTTCACTACTTACCGTTTACTTAATTGTCCTTTGTCCTTTATCAATTATCAATTAGATTTACATATGATTTTCCCTACAACAAAAGCTGAAATGGCAAAACTCGGCTGGCAGCAATGCGACGTCATCATCATCAGCGGTGATGCTTTTGTCGATCATCCCTCTTTTGGTCCGGCGATCATCGCCAGAGTTCTCGAAAATGAAGGCTATAAGGTGGGGATATTGGATCAGCCCGACTGGAACGATCCGGCGAGCGCCATGCGCCTGGGCGCTCCGCGCCTTTGCTTTGCCGTCTCGGCAGGCAATATCGATTCCATGGTGGCGCACTATACCGTCAATCGCAAGAAACGTTCGGATGATGCTTACACACCGGGCGGCAAAGCCGGCAGGCGGCCCAACCGGGCGAGCATCGTTTATACCAATCTTATCCGCTCGGCCTATAAGGATGTACCGGTTATCTTAGGCGGTGTCGAGGCAAGCCTGCGGCGCATGGCGCATTACGACTACTGGACAGATAAGATCAGACGTTCCATCCTGATCGACGCAAAAGCTGACCTTTTGGTTTACGGCATGGGCGAACGGCAGATCAAGGAAATAATTAAACGTCTGGATTCCGGTACTCCGGTGCGCGATATCTGCGATATACCCGGAACGGTTTGCCGGGTGAACGAGATCGATGGAAATTGCATTGAGCTGCCTTCTTTTGAAGACGTGAAAAAAGATAAAAAAGCTTTCAACTTCATGACCCGTTTACAATATGAGAATAGGGTTTTTCCATATGCAAAAGATCTCTGTCAACGGCATGGAGATCAAATAATCAAGATCAATGCACCGGCAAAACCACTTAGCACGAAAGAGATGGATGCTATTTATGACCTGCCGTATACAAGAAAACCGCATCCGCGTCATAAAGAAAAAATCCCGGCATATGAACAGATCAAAGATTCGATCACTTCCCATCGCGGTTGTTTCGGCAACTGTGCATTTTGCGCGATCACCTTTCATCAGGGACCGCGGGTTCAAAGCCGCTCATCCAACTCTGTGCTTCGAGAAGTCCGGAATATGGCAAGTGATCCCGACTTCAAAGGAACGATCAGCGACATCGGCGGACCGACTGCAAACATGTACGGCATTCATTGTGCTATTGGCGGCTGTAAAGAAATGAATTGCCTTCATCCCGAGATCTGTGAACACCTCATCGTTGACGACCAGGAAAAATATGTCAAGCTTCTGAAAGATGCATCCAAAGTTCCCGGTATCAAGCATGTCTATATTGCATCCGGACTGCGTCATGACCTGGCGCTTACCGATGAAAAGGCCATGGAAAAAATGGTAACAACTTTCACGGGCGGTCACCTGAAGATCGCACCGGAACACCTGGTGGACAATGTTACGCGTATTATGAACAAACCTCCGGGCAAGATCTATTTGCGTTTTCTGGAAAAATTCAAACAATTTTCCAAACGCGCCGGCAAAGAGCAATATATCGTGCCGTATTTTATTTCAGGCCATCCGGGATGCACCGATGAAGATATGATGCAATTGCAGAAAATGCTGAAAAGCAGCAACCACAAACTGCAGCAGGCGGCGGATTTCTACCCCACGCCCATGACCCTGGCCACGGCCATGTACTACACCGGTTTTCATCCCCTTACCGGGGAAAAGGTTTTCGTACCCCGAACCGCCAGAGAAAAACTGCGTCAGTTCGGCATGATGATGTGGCACCGGAATAAAAAAGACAAGAAACAAACTCCAAGAACCAAGAGATAAAAGACACAATAAACATGATCCTTTACTTGGTTATTTGATTTTTTTCGAACACAGAACTTTTGTACTCCAATTGCGTGACGCCAGTCACACATATTAGCCACTCGGTTGACAAATAAAATTCATTTTTATAATTTTGTCGGAAATGAGCGGGACGAATTTAAAATACCTAATATTTTGCCGGGTGTTTTTTTGCGCATGTTATGCCGTCACCTGGAATATCGGCTCCATCATGCCGACAACATACGGCAAGGATCCTCAGTCATGCGCTTTTCACCCGGCAATATTTCCCGACACCCTATGTTTTGCATCATCCTGGTCGAACGCGTTCAAAGGATTTGAGATCCATGAAGGTATGATCTACGGCGGTTCGGGAAAATTTGATATATCTGTGATAACCCAGTATCACCGCTTAATGTCCAACCATCAGTTGAATATTGGATTTCCAGTCCTGAATGAAAATAACATAAAAGCCGGATTGCAACTACACTATACCTTATCCGCATTGCATGGAGTTGGATCTAAACATAAGGGATCCTGTTCAGGAGGCTTGATCATCAGTCCAACACCCGACTGGCAGGTATCCCTTTACTCCATGCATCTGCTAAGATATCCCCGAGACAGCACAGAACACATGTTGGAAGCAAAGCTTGGAGCGATAAGTTCAATATGGATATTGCCATCTTTTAAGTTATCGGTACAGACACATAAAATGGTTAATACTTCCTGGAGGTTACTGATAGGCGCAGCCTGGCAACCGATACAAATCTTATCCATGGGGTTAAAATATGAGCTCAATAATAACAATTTTTTCTTTGATCTGGCATTAATGCCCGGCAACTGGAGAATAGGCTTATCTTTGTACCTTCATCGATATTTGGGTCTAACTCAACAGATCATGATCGCTTATGTGCGGTAAGTTTACCATTGAACTAATTTTGACGATCATGATATTTAATTCATTTTGTCTCGGTCTGGACACTTTAATTCATGCTGAGCTGTTGAATCCGCATGCCATGGAAGAATATGAAAACGAAGGAAGTTCTTCATTTAGGTTAGGTTTTGGGGAAGAGATCCAATATCGAACAAAAGCACAGTTTACATATAAAGGTTTTAAGTTCAATTATAGAAACGAAGGGGGTGAAAAAGACGAAAACGACCAGCGAAGTTCTCTAACGTGGAACTGGAAAAATTTCGAGATCGGTTTTGGCAGAGGACAGCCCAATATCGCCAAGGGAATGATCCTGGGCAATACCATGATGCGGTTCACGTCTGCGCTTGGCGGACAAGCCGGTGTGCGGCCAACGAAAATCGGAATTAAAAGTTCATTTCAGTATAAAGAATTGATGAGATTCGGATTAAATTTTAATTTCTTCAATCTGTCGTTGTTTAGATATGATGGTCAATACGGAGGCGTAGTTGAAATTAAAAACAGATCCTGGCTGGGTGGAATGGGCTTTTATATCGCTGATAAGCCCATTTATGAGAGCTGGTTTGACCATAAAAGCGATCGATTTCGAATATCTGCAAACCTGTCTTTTTGCGGGATCAAATTTAACCATCTCACCGGGGACATTCTTTACAGATCCGGAGAATGGAAATTTTTCGTATCGGCAGTCGCTTTAAGTAAAGATTTTACAGTTATAAAAACCGACAGCAAATGGGGTTCGGGATTAACAAAAGGAAACCATGGGTTTTCCGCAGGTATATCTTACTCTGAAACGCCTTGGAAAGCAGGATTTATTTCATATGTGATCTTGGGGTCACAATACAGGGAAGATCAATTTATTTTTGATCTAAGATACAAGAAAAAACCGTTTGAGGTCACATTGTCTTTGAATCAACGATCCATCATGGAATTATGTACAAGAACATCATTTCCATTCGTGCTTGATTATATGGAAAGCAAAAGAGTGATCCCAAAATTGAGCTTAAAGATCCAGCCCTGCGAACATTTTAACTTGGTATATCAATTACAGAGCGATTTGGAGCACCCCTCCTCATATGCGGCATTATTCAGATTAAATTATGAAAAACAAGATTATCATATTCGCCTACAAATATCAAACTCCCGATCCGATGACGGCGATCTGTATTTTATCCGGCCACTGTCATTGTCATCCTATGCCATTAGAAAAGCGCCGGAAGAGCAGACAAGCTATATCGATCTGTTATGTTCAAAAGAACTTGAAAGATTTGAAGTATATATGCTCATAAGAAATGAAGGGATAAATATGGGGATTATTTATAAATGATCAGTTATGAACAAATGCCAAAGCTATTCAAAAATATTTTACACCCTCTATTGGCAACACAAAGTATTTTTCGTGGAGATTGCTTCCGGATATATAATCAAACCGGCCTAGAGTATTGAAACATCTCCGCTGATCTCCAAACCCGCAATATGTGAGGTATCATTGAAAAGCAAATTGTTCTTCTTGTCGCGAAGTTCGACATGCAGTGTGGAGTTTAGGCTCTCTTTCATCTGGCGTTTCATATTGCCCTTAACCGGAGCGAAGAGTCCGCCGCCTTCGCCAAGTTCGGCCTGTAAGTGAAGATCTTGCTTTCTATTGCTGATCATAATATCCACACCCCAGTCATGCTGTTTAAGCAGCTTGAGCTTATGCCCCAGGTAAGTAGCGAAACGATACACGGTATTATCATAACTCAGAAATCCTGCAATACCCGTAAAACGCATTCCCATCCAGGGAACTTTTGCAACAGACAGCATAAATGAAGAATCTGATGTCTGAAAAGGATTTGCCTGCATCCAAATCCAGGATGACGGGAAAGAACGGCCCCAGTCCTTTTCAATATAGCCAATACCGTTATCAAAGCCATACTCCCGGTCGTTAAATCTGACAATGCCACGTATGCGATGATGCATGGATACCACCCCATGGTAACATTCCATGAAAGGAGCATAAGTAAACGGACCCATAATTCCGGGTGACATAAAGTGTGAGGGAAAAGGATGCCGATCTTCAAAGATCAGGTCGCCCTGCAATGATATGCCATCTTGCTCGAAATCCAAATGAATCCCGCGGTCACTAAAATAATTGTTATCGATGCCTACTGCAAAACGATCTGTCTCGTATTGAAAAGCATCAATTGGGAATTTGATATATTCGGTTTTATGACCCGAAGTGTTTATCTGGATAAAAGAATGACTATCGTCACTCAAAGATATTCCGGGGATAAAAGCGATGGAAGTGGACAAGTCATCGCTAAGGCATTTGATGTACCATCCTTCAAAATAGGATTTTTTATTGAGATTTCCCTGAAAGACAGGTGGATTGTTAAGTCGGGACATGTTTTGTTAATCTCCGCTATTGTTGTTATTAAGTTATTAAAACATTGTCGCGAGACAAATAAAAAAGTTGATATGTTGATCTACTGTGCCCCGCCCCGGAGCATCGGGGCTTCTTAGATTAAAAAACTGTTGCCCGCAAGCGGAAGCACCTATAGTTCGTATACATTGTCTCTTTGAGTAAAATTGTGTACTTGTGTGAGGTATGGGGAACAATATTTCTTGTTTTAAATAAATACCTCTGTCAAACGCAAATCATTTTGTATCACCTGAATTTGGGAGTAAATTACTTAGATGACCGAAAATACGACAAAACACACGATTTTATGGGTGGATGACGAGATTCATCTTCTGCGTCCGCACATTATGTTCCTGGAAGAAAAGGGTTATGAGATCAAAACAGCGACCAACGGTGTTGACGCGCTTGAGATCATCAAACACGAATACATTGCTGCCGCCCTTTTGGATGAAATGATGGATGGACTTGACGGACTGGCGGTTTTGGAAAAGATCCGCGAGCTGCGCCCCGGAATGCCGGCTATCATGATCACAAAAAATGAGGAAGAATCACTGATGGAAGATGCGATCGGGCGAGAAATTTCCGATTATCTGACAAAACCCATTAACCCTTCCCAGGTATTGCTGACATTGAAAAAAAATCTTGAATCTGCAGATATTGAGCGCGAAGCAAAAGCCAAGGAATTCATGGAATTCTACCAAAGCGTCAGCATGGAGATTTTTGAAGGCATTTCATCACTTAAACGCTGGTCAGCCATTCATGACCGTATTGCTTATTGGAATATTGAATTTTCAAGAAACGCCCAATATGACCTTGAGCATTTCTTGAATGAACTTCAGGAATCGGCCAATAAAGAATTTCAACGGCTTGTAAGCAATGAATATACCGAATGGCTTCAGCATTCACCGGACATTCCAATGTCTCATCAGGTGATGGACACTTACGTTAGTCCTCTTTTAAAAAAGAAGAAAAAAACGCTGTTCGTTCTGATCGATTGCATGCGCTACGACCATTGGCTGTCTGTTGCGCCGCTTTTTTATCAACAGTTCGATATTGAATTGAACACCCATTTAAGTATTTTGCCGACTGCAACGCCTTACAGCAGAAATTCTATTTTTGCCGGTATGTTTCCCGATGCGATCAATGTTAAATACCCCGATATTTATGCCAATCCGGACAGTGAAGAAAGCATGAACCGTTATGAAGACCGGCTTGTAACGGATTATTTGAAAAAAAAGAATTTACATTTGAAGAACGGTCATTCGTATCATAAAGTCTCAGATTCAAAATACGGAGACAATCTGGCAAATCGCTTTTCGGATATTAAGAACAACGACCTGATCGTCCTGGTGGCGAATTTCGTCGATATCCTGGCACATAAACGTTCGGCATCGGATCTTCTGATGGAGATCGTGCCCGATGAATCCGGCTACAGGAATGTTGTTCGCAACTGGATGGAAGGTTCTTATTTGAGACGTATCATCGGCTTGGCAGGCGAAGCCGGATTTGAGATCGTGGTAACATCAGACCATGGTAGCATACGCGTGAACAAAGGCGCTGTTGTTAAAGCGGATAAGGATTCAACCGATAGTGTTCGATATAAGACGGGACGGAATCTGGTGGTATCCGGTAAATCAGCTGTTTACGTAAAAGACACTGCAAGATACCGTTTGCCGCAAACCCATTTAACGGCAACCTATATTTTTGCCAAAGACGATTATTTTTTCCTGTATCCGAACAACATGAAAAAATATGAAAAACAATACCCCGGCACATTTCAGCATGGTGGAATCTCCATGGATGAAATGATCCTGCCGGTTGCCACCATGAGTCCAAAAAAATGAACAAACATGTTTATCGGATAAAAACAACTTCTCCGGAAGAAACGGTTAATTTCGGGCGTGTATTTGCTTCGCAACTTAAACCCAACGATCTGATCACACTTTACGGAGATCTTGCGGCGGGAAAAACGACTTTTACAAAAGGAGTATGCGAATATTTTAACTCCGACCAGCCGGCAACTTCCCCGACATTCACGCTTATTAACGAATATGCAGGAGATCTGCCCATTTTTCATTTCGACTGTTATCGTATAAAGCACCCAGACGAGATCATGATGCTGGGCTTTGAAGAATATCTTGAGAAAGATGGGGTCGTATTGGTGGAATGGCCCGAGCTGATAGACAGTCATATTCCGGATGACAGCATAGAGTTACACCTGACCTATAAAAATGAAAGAACAAGAGAAATTGAAATACGTACGCCAAGGCGAATGGAGATATAAATGATCTTGTCTATGGAAACCTCTTCCGTGATCTGTGGTGTATCCCTTCATGAGAACGGAGAATGTATAGCGGAAAAGTATTTAAAAGAGCCGCGCGTGCATGCCGAGAAGTTGGTATTGCTTGCTGAACAGCTTTTTGAAGATCAAAAGATAAGGATACAGAAATTAAAAGCGGTTGTTGTATCCGCAGGGCCCGGATCGTTCACCGGCTTAAGGATCGGCATGAGTTTTGCAAAGGGACTTGTTTTTCCGCACCAATTGCCGCTTGCAGCCGTCAATACGATGAAAGCTTATATGGCCGGGACAATTGATGGGATAAAACGAAATAACAATCCTTTATGGATCATACGTTCCCATAGAGACTATATTTATACAGCGGAATTCAAAGATCCTATCGATCAAATTACTATTCAATATGGTCAAATAAAGGATATTAGCGATTGGTATCCGGACTGCAGGCAGATCATATGCAACGATAAGCTGGCAGAAATTGAGCATATTCCGGTTATTGAAAAGGACATCCTGCCTTCCATGATCGGCGATTATTATTTGAAGCATTTGAACAAAACGGCTACGACAGACTATGACAGTCTGTTTTTGGAATACGGAATGGATTATAAACCCAAAGAATGGAAGCCGGGGGCATGATTAAGATCCGGGAAATGATCCCGGACGACGTGCCGGAGGTCATGAAGATCGAGCGTGCAAGCTTCAATGAACCCTGGGCCGAGGTACATTTTTATTTTGAGATCTATGCAAAAACTTCACATAATTGGGTAGCGGTCGATAAAAGCGAACTATGCGGCTATCTGTGTTTCTGGAAGCTTCGGGATGAATTGCACATTAACAATATTGCGGTTGGAGAAGACAAACGAAGAAAAGGTTTTGCTCAGAAAATGCTGAATGAACTTTCAAGATATGCCAAAATGAACAACTCTCGCATGATGACACTCGAAGTAAATGAAAACAATGCTCCGGCGATCGCTTTTTACAAAAAGAACGGATTCAAGCAAGTTGGCATTCGCCCGAATTATTACGAAAAAGACAAAGCCGATGCATTGATCCTGACAAAAGAATTGGAGACGAAGTGAATATTCTTCTGGTAAACGATGACGGTATTTTTGCGCCGGGAATTCAAAAACTATACGAAACGATTAAAGATCTTGGAAATATTACGGTCGTTGCTCCCGATGGTGAACGATCTGCCGTTTCACACGCACTTACACTTGATAAACCTATGCCAGTACGAGAAGTTGATACCGGCATATTCAAAGGAACGGCTGTTATGGGGACTCCCGCTGATTGCGTCAAATTGGCACTGCAGGAAATTATGCCCGCAAAACCGGATCTTGTATTATCGGGGATAAACCTAGGCTGCAATACCGGATTGAACGTCATATATTCCGGAACGGTTGGGGGTGCTGCAGAAGCTGTTTTCAACGGGATCCCGGGTATGGCGCTAAGTCTGGATACCTATAAAAACCCAAACTGGGAACCCATACTCCTTTTTGTGCGTGACCTGGTAAAAAAGATCATGGTCAAGGGTCTTCCCAATGGGGTTTTGCTGAATGTGAATATGCCCAACGTCCAACATAGAAGCGAAATAAAAGATGTGATGGTCACTGAACAGGGAATGGCACATTGGCGTGAGGAATTTGACAAACGCATTGATCCGAAAGGACGCACCTACTATTGGATGAAAGGCAAAAAATCCGAAATGGAAGAAGCAGAAACAATTGATGATACTGCGATAAAAAAGAATTATATTTCCGTGACGCCCATACGTTTCGATCTAACGGCGTACCGGGCGATCGACAAGATCAAAGAACTGGGATTGAAATATCATAAGTAAAAATTATATTTTCAGACAAGCGGTATTAATATTTTTGCTGACAGCTTTCGGTTTTGCCATAGCGGCAACACGCGCAGAAGTCGATCAGGGAGTAAACCAGTTCCAGCGGGGGGCTTACGAAAAAGCATTGACCACGTTTCGCGATGTTTATGAATCCGAACCCCCAGAAAGCAATGTGTTTTCAGCGATCTCACTTTTTATGATCGTAAAGTGTGATTTTGAATTGGGTAATTATGACCAGGTGATCTCAGACAGCCGGACATTTGAAAGAAATTTTAAGGGAAGCAGATATTTACCGGATGTCATGTTTGAAAAAGCCAAAGCATTGGCTATGAAGAAACAATATTTTGCCGCCATGCTTTCTGCTATGAGCGTTCTTTCAACATCAGATGATGAAGAACTGAAAAATGATGTCATGCAATTCACGGCAGACGTTTCGCGATATTATTTACAACCGCAAGACTTGGAAATGCTCTCATCGCTGATCGTTGACGAAGAACCCATGACTTATTTGAAACTTATTTGGGCCGAACGCACGATCATGATGGGTAACTATTCTGAGGCCGGCCGGCTGCTTGAGGATGCTAAAGGATCATTGACATATTCCGGTTACGCTTCTAAATACAAAGAACTGAACAAATATCTCAATAAAAGCATGAGAAACGAATCCCCAGAGATCAATATTGCAGTAGTGCTTCCCCTGACAGGACGGTATTCAGACACAGGGAATGAGTTGCTCGACGGTATTAAATATGCTTTTGAATCATCAAGGAACAAAAGCAAGAAACGCGTAAATATTGTCATTGTTGACACTGAAAGCAATGTTAGAACCGGGTTAAGCAACCTTAAGAATCTGCTTGAAATTCAAAATATATCGGCAGTTATTGGCCCTTTGACAAGCGAAATGGCCATATCGATGGCCCCTCTTTGCGAATATGCAGGCATTCCCCTTATTGCACCAACAGCCACGGCAGATAATCTGACTGATATGGGCAGCTCGATCTTTCAATTGAATCCCGAACAGCAACAGCGTGCCATGACCCTGGCAAATTATGCGACAGACACATTGAAATATGATCGCTTCGCTATCGTAGCACCCACTACGGAATATGGCATCGAAAGTGCAAGCGCTTTCACTAAAAGCGTAGAAAAAAATGGCGGTTCCGTTGTATATAATGTTTGGTATAACGGAACGCCTACCAATATCAACGATAAACTTTCAGAATTAAAAGATGATGCGGAATACTTTCCGCGTTATTTCAATTATATGGATGGATACAAGGAAGCATTGAAAACGGGCTATTTTGAACTGGATACCACTTCTCTGGAGATAGATAGTTTGGAAGCTTCCGTTTTGGACAGCATGCTCTTGGACTCATTGACTTTTGACAGTCTTTTTGTCGATTCTCTATATACCGTAACATTGGAAGATACGCTTCCACCACCGGATACAACATTCATACTTGAGGAACTCTGGCCGGATGATCCCATGATATATGAGGTTCTGCTATTTGGCAATTGGTTTGACTCCACTCGCGTTCCGACAGACACATTGGTATCCAGACTGAAAGACAGGGCAAGGAATTGGTTGTCTTCAGAGATCAGCGTTGAAGAAAAATACAATACGATAATTACCGACAGTATCTGTGTATTATTGGACGAACAAGAAAACGACCCATTGAAAATGCAGATTTCTTATCTGCTGAAAGAACTGGAGCCGCTTAAAATTGATTCCGCATTTATCGGTGACTTCTATTTTTCACCCATCATTATAGATACCGTGGCTCTCGAACCCTACATCAATTATGAACTTATCGATTCTATCAAAACAGAATTGGCCGTCATGGATTCCATTGATGCATTATGGTTATTGCATGAAACAGACACAATACTTTTTCCCTTTATATTTCCATATGAAAATTACGGCATTGAAGCCGTTTACTTCCCGATTCCACAGAATCATATTCAATATATTGCTCCCCAATGGGCAAAAAACAGGTTCCCGGCGTATCTCCTTGGCGACGGGAATTGGTACAATTCAAGTCTGCTGGAAAGATACAAGTCCAACATTGACAGCATGATCATTGCCAGTGATTACTATTGGGATTCTAAAGATATTGAACTCAGACGATTTTCAAAATACTTCACTCAGAAAACCGACTTGCAGCCGAACCGCATTCATATTTATGGTTATGAAAGCATGAGCCTTCTAATGGAGATCATTGATGATGGCGGAAGTTCTTCCAAGGATATCATAAACAGTTTAAATTCCTTCAAGGGACGCCACGGTATTATCAGGAGGATCGAGTTTTCGCCTGAAAAGCCAAGAAGCAGTAGTGGTGTCAGGCTTATATCGTTCTATAAAGGCAGGATCAAGCCAATTAATTAAAAAAAAAGACATGCCTTAGAATATCTGTACAATCAAATTATATATGTAAAGTCACACCATAGTGTGACTTTTTAATATTATATAATTATCCAGAAACGGCTTGTCGCCACTCAATATGTCATATTTCGAAAGATCATCAGGCTTTACCCAGGCAATATCTTCAAATTGCAGGTTTTTGATCTTGCCGGCATGATCTCTGATCTTAAAAAAATGCAGATGAAATTTCTTTTCATTTTCATAAGCATAAAGATAGTCATCGATCTTTTCTATCTTCGAGACAATGATCCCCAATTCCTCATTCAATTCACGCCTGATTGCGTTTTCCGGACTTTCTCCCGATTCCACTTTTCCACCGGGAAATTCCCATTTTAATGGAAAGCGCTTAGAATTCCGATGCCGCCGGCACAATAAAACACGCCCGTCCGATTCAATGATACCGGCAACAACATGAAGCATTAGAAATCCTTTCTATTTTCTTTACGTATGATCTTTGAGATGTTTTCCCTGTGTGTGAATAGTATGAAAAACGGCAATATGATACTAAACCAAAGCATTTGATTTGATATGTCGACATTAAAGATAAAGCGCATAATAAGATTTGTGACCGGAAAAGCAAAAGAAGCGGATATGGAACCGATACCCGATTGGCGGGATATCAGTACAACGATTATAAATACGGCCAAGCAAATCACCCCGATCTCGGGACGGAAAGCTAAAATGATACCGGCCGTTGTCGCTACCGCTTTACCGCCACGGAAATTAATATAGATCGGATAAGTGTGACCGATCAGTACAATGGCGGCGAGGATCACGCGAGCGGTCTCGAAACCGATCTCATTTGTCATCATTTCCGGGAACCAGAAAGTAACGGCAAAACCTTTGAACGAATCAAGTAAAAAAGTCGCAATACCGGCTTTCCAGCCAAGATTGCGGATGACGTTCGTTGTTCCCACGTTACCGCTACCATGTTTTCTGATATCATAGTTCCTGCCAGCAAAGATCTTCCCCAAGACCCAGGCTGCCGGGAAGGACCCGATCAGATAGGCAAGAATAATGATAATAATGTTGGTTAAATTCATTGCATCTCCTGTGTATTATTTCTTAATGACCGCCGGAAGCTTATTGATACCGGCAGGAAGCCTAAGATGATCAATGATCTTGTCCAGGGTGTTTACCGATGGCGGTGCGTCAGGAATATGTGCTCCCGAAAAACCGACAAAGGCAATAGCCCCGGGTCCGGCATAAGTACCTATAACCGGACCGAATTCACCATAATAATAAGTTGCTTTCGGAAAATAGGATTTGAGAAGTTTTTCGAATTCCCTGGCTTTGTCTTTACAGTTCGCATGGATGATCCCTATCTCATCCGGAATATTGTCCCCGAAAAAATTTTTAAATTTCTTGATCGCAGGTTTCCATCCGCGCTTTCCTTTGGGAACGATCCCTTCTTTATCTGTTCGGCCATCCGGTGTAATGGTGATCAAAGGGGAAAGTCCGAACAGTTTTAACAATCCGCCCAAATAAGGTTTTAAGCGTCCGCCCTTGACCGCGTATTTGATCGTTTTAAGCATAATGATCATTTTAAATTCGCCATGCAGTGAGTTTAGAAAATTTACAATATCATTAACGGTATTTCCCTGTTTTATCATCATAGCCGCCTTAACAGCCATGATCTGTTCGGCAATGCTTCCGGACTCTGTATTGAAAACCTTGATACGATCTGGGTTTACTCGATTAGCTGCCTGAACGGCACCTTGATATGTGCCGCTGACTTTGTCACTTACGTGTAAAGAAAGCACCTCTTTGTAATGCGTCAATAAAAAACGGTAAAGGTTTTCTAAGTCGCGAGGCGTAGGTTGCGATGTTTTTGGAAGGGCTTTTTCGTGCTCCAGACGCTTATAGAACATTTTTTTATCTATTGTCATACCGTCAATAAACTCTTCTTTGCCAAAAGACACTCTCAGGGGCACGATATTAATTTGATATTTTTCTGCAATATCGTCTGACATGTCAGAGGCGGAATCAACAACAAGAGCGATCTCCTTAAGTTGCTGTCGGCGTTGTTTTACTTGCCGTTTCATATCATCGACTTTTTTTCGCCGGACATTACCATACAGAGATAAAATAGTGAAAACCGTTTCAGGTGCATTTGTGTGGATATGAAGTTTCAGACGCTTTGTACTGCCTGCCAGAATAAGCGAATCTCCAAGAGGCAAAAGCAGATCTCTTAAATGATTTCTGTCAAAATATGTGCCATCTACAAGGCACTCAGTACAAAACCTATATTTTACTTTTGGATTATACGCAATATCATGCGAACCGACCAAAGGTGTCAATCGTTCTTTAACATCCTCAAAAAGTTGTTTGATGCTCGGGCTTTCAATGAACGATTCTATTCCCTCAAGCATATTGACAAATCCAAGACCTCCGGAATCAACATACTTCATTTTTCCTTCAAGCTTAAGTTTGGCGGGAGATTTATCGAGCTCGATCTTGCAAGCTTTTAGAGCATACCTTAAAATGTATACAAAATCATCATGCGTCTTCGATAATTTTTCCCAGCTTTCTCCCCATACTCGAATAACAGATAAGATCGTACCTTCTTTCGGATCTGCCATAGCGCTATAAGAATGACGTGTAGCCGAAACCGCCGCCCTGGCGAATTCTTGTGTGGATACATGACGTTTATTAGAGAGTTCAGTTGCAAGACCGTAAAAAAATTGAGCGAGAATAGAGCCGGAATTTCCGCGGGCGCTATCCAGCGCTTTATCGGAAACATTCTGGCTCATTTCTGCCAAAGCATAATCCGTGTTGTTGCGAAGAGAGGTTACGATGGCGTGAAGCGTAGAGGCCATATTGGTTCCCGTATCGCCATCCGGTACGGGGAATACATTAATCTTATTGAGGTAATCTTCATTACGGATAAGATTTTTTGCAGCCGCAATAACGGCTAGACGGAATCGTTTTCCGTCAAGGTTTGTTATTTTCATAAAAAAGGTTCCCGCCTGTAAAAAATGAAAATTTGAGTCAAATAACACAAAGAATATATTAAGTGCAACTTAGAATCACAAACCCTTATTATGATAATAATTGCTCGTTGCATTAATTCGACTCAATGAAAACAATTAGATTTGAGTCGATCATAACAATTTGATTCGACTCGATCGCAACAATTCAATTTGAGTCAAATCAATTGTATCCAAATACAAAAAAAGGCAGGAGAACTCCCGCCTTTGTATATTTAAGAATCGTTTTATTATTTAACCTGCAATTGCCTTTTCTTTGCCATAGCCGGCGGTATGGTCAAGAACAGGATCGAAATGATAATGATCCCCGCCCCGATGAACTGGGTGGTTGCGGGCAACCCCTGTCCCGGGAACAATGCAAGCAGCAGCGAGGCGATCACACCGGCGATCACGCTTGAAGAACGGTTTACCGGGATACAATAGGTGTTCTCATTCTTATCCAGGAAGACCAATGTCCCAAAGAAACCTGTTCCTTGTGACATGATGCCGATCAGGATCAAAGCCCAGAGATAAGGCTGGTCCCAGTGCATGGTCCAGCCGAGGCGAACCTCCTCACCGATATTGCCTTTAAAAAGGGAAAAAATAACAAGGATAATGATGAAAACGGGTGTTGAGACCATTTGTTCTTCGACAAAGTAACGAAGATTTACATTTTTATCATCGGATTTTGCGTTCCGGCTCATGAACTGGAAACGCATATAATAACTGAAAAGATAAACGGCTATGACGGCGGCCAGCATTAGAGGGATCTTAAAGTTGTCCGTGTTGAACACATTGACGGTAAGGGCCAGCAGGGCACCGATAAGACCCGCCCAGGAGAACCAGCGGACTTTGCGCTTTGTGAGTGCATCGACAATGGGGCCGATGATCAATACTCCGCCTCGCATCAGCAGCATGGCCAACACAATACTGACACCCTCGAACGTATAGGCCAGCGTGGTTGTGCCGATGATCAATGATGTGAAAATACCCGACAACAATGTCCATTTCGTAGGATGGGGAATATTGACTCCCAGCACTTTCGAGTGAGAAGCGTATTTCCACCATCCCAAAAGGCTGATAACCAGGATCATGGTTAGAAAGGTTGCTACCGCGGTAACCGGAAGGATCGAGAATCCGACAAGAGCCTTTCCGTTTAAAGAGTTCAAAAGACCCTTGCTCATGATCTTGGTCAATAAACTGTAGGGTATATAGGCAGCAAAGTATCCGAATGCAAATCCCCAGATACTGTAATCAGATAGAAATTGTTTGAATGTTCTTTTTCCCAAAATTACCTCATTATTTTTTGTTTTTGATTTCCCAGAGATCCGTAAAACATTTATCCAGAGCCGGACCCAGTTTTTCCGGATAGATCGTTACTTCGGGCATGTTGTTTAAAACAACATATGGGATTTTGTGATCGCCAAAATAAATATATTCCGGATCTTCGCCCTTGAAAAATTCCCAATCCACCTCCTTGTAAAGACGTTCGACTTTTTCATCCGGGAGACCGTGCTCCAAAATTGAATCGGGACGGTTCGGATTGAAACGGCGTCTGTTTTTACGAAGCGATTCTTCATATGGAACGTCTATATAAAGAACACACGCTTTGTTGAGAATATCTTCTGAAAGGGATTTAAAAGCCGTAGCGTAGCCGCCATGTTCCGAGCCGCGACTGAATTCAAGGATAGTCGTATAATTCTCTGGATAACTCTCATCACGCAGTTTCTTTTCATATTCCAAAGATATCCGTTCGATCAATAGATTCCACTGGTAGTTATGAAGGAAATATCCATCAGAATCCGAATGTATTCTCGGCTTGTTCATTATCTTTTCAAGAATGGCGTCTTCCTCAAACCAAGTCCATAACATGGGGAAATCATCGATCTCCTCAAAATTGTTAATATGAAAACGTGAAAGACGTTCTTCAACCGATGTCTTCTTCAAATAGTCGATAACCTCAGATTTGCCGGCAGCGGGACGACCCATGAGAATAATGATCTCAAAATGCTTTTTCATTCTAAACTCCTAAAAAATTTCTAAAGAGTAAAATAATATATAAAATGGAAAAAGGCAAAGCTCAAAAATCAAAACAATAAAAAGCAATCTGAAAAATTAAATCATTTCCATATAGTAAAGACGCAGCACTGCTGCGTCTTTACATATAACTTCATACTTTAAATTTTTGCCTTATATGTTACCTGTCACTAGAAACATCTCTTCTTACCGGGTTTTACACAATTCCCTTTGCATTGATAGCATATCTCGTTAGTGAGATAACCATCGTCAAAAAAAGTCTTGATATTCTGAAGAGTGGTTTCGGCAATATTGAAAAGCGCTTCTTTGGTAAAGAAACCCTGATGAGATGTGATCAGAACATTGGGAAATGTCATCAAGCGAGCAAGAACATCATCACCGATCGTTGAACTGGAAAAATCCTCGAAGAAATAATCGGCTTCTTCTTCATAAACGTCCAGTCCTGCACCGCCTATCTTACCCTGTTTTAATCCTTTTATCAGAGACCGTGTGTTTATCAGCTGACCACGACCCGTATTGATCAACAGGACACCGGGCTTCATAAGCTCAATGGCTTCATCATTGATAAGATAATGAGTTTCCGGTGTTAGCGGGCAGTGTAATGAAATAACATCTGATTCTTTATAAAGTGTTTTGAGATCGGTGTATTCAATGCCGGTTTCTTTGGCAAATTTCTCGTTCGGATAGAGGTCCTGGGCAAGAACCCGCATGCCGAACCCCCTGAGAATGTTGATCAGGATCTGGCCGATCTTTCCGGTGCCGATAACACCGGCGGTTTTACCATGAAGGTCAAAGCCCATTAAACCGTCAATGGAAAAATTGCCGTCACGGGTACGATAGAATGCCCGGTGCGTTTTTCTGTTCAAGGCCAGGATCAAAGCGGCGGCATGTTCCGCCACAGAATAAGGCGAATAACTCGGCACCCGCATAATATGAACACGGTCGTAGGCATGTTTCAGATCAACGTTATTATAGCCGGCACATCTAAGTGCGATAAGATCGATCTGGTGATCTAAAAGATGATCAAGCACCTCTTTATCGATCTCGTCATTAACGAACGCACAAACAGCGTCATAACCATCGGTAAGCTCAACGGTTTCTTTGTTAAGCCGGGTTTTAAAATATTTAATATCATAACCAAAATCCTTGTTGACTTCATCAAACGAACGTTTATCATAAGGTTTTGTGTCAAAAAATGCGATCTTCTTCATCGTTCACCTCCTTTTAGGCATCATTCATAAAGAACAAAACAGGGTCCGGGTTCCCGAAGATAGAGTTCACGTCATCTTTTTTTAAATTGATTGATGATCCAGCGTCGGTTCAGAATGATATGGATTATCAAAAGTGCTATAAAAATGAACCCGGCAATTTCATGAGTTTCAACAAGAGCTTTAGTAACCTTCCCGAATTTTAAAAATCCAAGGACCGTTAAAACCGTTAGGAACGATAACCCCAAAAAAGGATTTACGATTTTCAACAATTTTGCGTTCATATTGTCTCTCCCTAAGTGATTAAACCGAATATATCAAGAATTTAATAATAGATAATGCGTCGTTCTTCATAAGCCGCCGGTTCGCCATCATAATAAAGTACTTTTGTGACCCAGTTACCTTTGTCATCAAAAGTATATTCAAAAGAGACTGACATGACCAACGTAGAATCCGGATCATATTGGTT
>CAYVLJ010000014.1:0-26623 GCA_964452375.1 uncultured bacterium
CGGTGAGATCGTGTTTGATGAACTTGAAACGCTTGATGGATGGACCGTTACAACAGATCAATATATCAACGCCGATCAAACCAGTGTTGTGCTGACAGACAGGGATACCGGCACCGGATCTAAAGCCTTTCAGGTGAACTACAGCAGGACTGGCGCTGAAGACGGAAACATATATATTGAAACCGAACCTACCGATATTTACGGAGTACCGACCTATATCTTGGTTGATGTTGAATCCGACGGTGAGAGACATTGGATATATATACTTCTGGAAGATGCGCGAGGAATTGAATATAGCGTAAAATGTTCGTCATCCCTTCGTTATGAAGGTGAATACAGAGCACAATATTTAGATATGGAAAGACTTTTACCTGCTGATGGTGAACAATTATATCCTTTAAAAATTAAGGGTATCCGTCTCCGGATTGATGAAGATGCCACGGTCGGAACTTTATATGTAGACAGGATAAGATTGACATATGCCGGTTGGACGTCAATAGGAGAACATGACAACAGCATGATCCCTTCCAGACATAAGTTGCATCAAAATTATCCAAATCCCTTCAATCCCGTAACTGTGATCACTTATGAACTGTCAAAAGCAGACGACGTAAATTTGAGTATCTTTGATGTTAACGGTAAAAAGGTGGCTACTCTAGTCAACGGAATGCAGGAAACAGGTACTTACACGCTGAGTTTTGATGCATCTGCAATACCCGGAGGAATATATTTCTATAGACTGCAGGCAGACAACTGGACAGATACAAAGAAAATGCTGTTGATCAAATAAGGAATGTTGCAATGAAAAGATTATTGATCATATTACTGTTGATCTCAACTTTGTTGTTTTCTGCAGAACCAAAAAGGATCTTGTTGGGTTTGACGGAAGAACCGGAAACTTCAATGGCGTTGACTTTTCGTTTTTATGAAAAGGTTGAAACAGCTTTTGTTGAATACATTATAAATGCGGATGATGTTAAGCTTCATACACGTGCAGAAACGATCGCGGTAGAACCGACGGTCGTATATACCGATACGACAAAAACAGTGGCTCAATATGCATGTTCGGTGATCCTTGAAGACCTTGAGCCAAATACGGAATATGCTTACCGCGTAGGTGACCAGGAGGATTCGTCTCCGTGGTACGTGTTCAAAACAGCCAAAGAAGAGGACTTCAATTTTAAGATCGTCTATCTCGGTGATCCTCAATGGGGATATAAGACATATCTGCCAAGAATATATGAGGCTGCACAAAAAAGAGTTCCGGATGCGGCTTTCTGGTATGTTGCGGGAGATCTTGTAGACTATCCCTATGAAGATTGGCAGTGGGATGCTTATTTTGATGGAGGTCGAGAAGTATTTGCCAACTATCCTCATATTATGGCTGTTGGAAATCATGCTTACCTTTGGGCTTACAGAGATCATAGGGATGAATTACCTCCCACTTGGCGGCCTCATGTAACCCAGCCGGAAAACGGTCCGGAAGGCCTTAAAGAAACCTGTTATTATACAGATTACCGGGGTGTGCGTTTCATTGTCCTGAACGGCAATGAAAAATTGAAAGAACAGGCAGAATGGCTTGAAAACGTTCTGAAAGACAATGAACAAAAATGGACGGTTGTCGGTATACATCAAGGGTTCTATCCCTGCGGATGGGAACGCGATTATCCCGAATATCGTGAACTTTTTATGCCTTTGTTCGAAAAATACGGTGTTAATCTGGTCCTGCAGGGACATGACCATGCCTATACAAGAACCTATCCATTAAAACAGGGTGAGATCGTCAAAAAGGCAAAAGACGGTGTAAGCTATGTGATATCCGTTTCGGGACAGAAAATGTATCCCATTAAATCAAAGTTCGATCACCTGTATGCTTATAAAGGTAAGGAAGGCCTTCAATACTATCAAACCATTGAGTTTACGAAAAAACGCATGATCTATAAAAGCTACACTGCCACCGGCGAATGTCATGATGATTTTGTTATAAAAAAATAGTGCGAGTTTAAATGGAAAAGCCATTGGATCAGAATGTCATTGATAATATCATTACTTCGGCTTTAAATGAAGATATTGGAAGCGGTGATGTGACCTCGCTTGCTATGGGATTGGAAATGAAAGCCGAAGCACGCATCGTCAGCAAGCAGAAAGGTATTTTGGCTGGTGTCGACGTTGCCCGTCGTGTTTTTGAATTGTACGATGGCGGGCTTGAAGTTAAAACAATGAAAAATGATGGCGAATCGCTACAAGAAGGTGATGTCATACTAAAGATCAAAGGAGAAGGACGCTCTATCCTGAGTGCGGAACGGACAGCTTTGAATTTACTGGGACGTATGTCGGGTATTGCTACATTGACATCTGCCTTCGTTGAAAAGGTCAAAGGCACTTCATGCCGTATTCTCGATACCCGAAAGACCATGCCTAATTTACGAATGCTGGATAAATATGCTGTAACCTGCGGGGGTGGATACAACCATCGCTATGCACTTTATGACATGATCCTTATAAAGGAAAATCACATCCGCTGGGCAGGTGGCCTTGAAAAAGCCATCGAGGCGGCCATCGAATTCGCAAAACCTAAAAAATTGGATATCGAAGTAGAAGTAACAAACTTGGATGAATATTACCGTGCAAAAGCTTATCCTATAAAAATGATCATGCTGGATCATTTTACACTGGATGATTTACGGCAGGCCGCATCGACGGAACACCGTGATATATTGCTTGAAGCATCCGGTGATGTCAATCTTGATACGATAGAAAATATCGCAAAGACAGGAATTGATATTGTTTCTATCGGAGCTTTAACCCACTCGGTGAAAAACTTCGACTTTTCGCTTCTTTTTAATGAAAGCCGATAAATTAAAACCTTTTTGTCTGATCCTGCTGGGCCCCACGGCTTCGGGAAAGACCGCCTTGTCACTGGAATTGGCGGAATGGATGAATGCCGATATAATTTCAGCGGACAGCCGGCAGGTCTATCGGTATATGAATATCGGGACGGCTACTCCGACGCTGGAAGAACTTCAGCGTGTAAATCATTATTTTATTGGTCAACGAGATCCCGACGAAACCTTCTCGGCAGGGGAATTTGGAGTTGAAGCCAGGAAGATCATAACCGATAGGATTTCATCCGATCGTCATGTGATCGTTTGCGGAGGATCGGGGCTGTATATTCAGGCTGTTCGCGGCATGATCTCCGACTCACTTTATACCGAACCACATATCAGAAAGGCCATTCAGATCAAAGCTGCTAAAAAGGGCTGGCCGGCACTATATGACGAATTAAAAAAGATCGATCCCGAATTCGCAGCCGGAATGGACGGGCAAAATCCAAAACGTATCAGCAGAGCCTTGGAAATATGGGAAATAACGGGGAAGAGGCCGTCGGAAGTTTATGCCGCCCAGGAGTCGGATTTACCCTGGCCTCAAGTATCCATAGGCTTAAACCCGGACAGAAAGCTTTTATACGGCCGGATCAACCGGCGCGTATTGGAGATGATCGAAGATGGTTTGGTTGAAGAAGTTAAAAACATTCTTGATAAGGGGTATTCTCCGGATCTGAACGCTTTGAATACCGTGGGTTACAAAGAGATAATCGCATACCTGAATGGCAAAACAGATATTGAAACAGCCGTTTCCGAGATCCAGAAGCATACGCGTCACTTTGCCAAACGGCAGATGACCTGGTTCCGTAAATATTCACCGGATCAATGGATAGAATATAAAGAGGAACCGAACCTATGTGATATCGTAGAAAAGGCGAAAAAGATCATTGTTGAACAGTTGAAAAGTTGAAGTGTTGAAAGACCTTCCGGGTTGACACGAATAGCCGAAAGACAATTAGGGATCCCGGATGGTCGAAATTACAAGTTTATAAATTAAAAGTTTGAAATTATTTTGTCTTTATATAGATTAGCCCAAAACATGGAGCAATAATGCCAAAAGCTGAAGGTTTAACTTTGTCATTTGAAGATCACGACAGTATCAGACCGGATCTTCTTGAGTCTCTTCCCTATAAGGGTGAGGATCAGACGGTGCATTTGGATTATCCCGAATTTTCGGCGGTATGTCCTTTTAGCGGTTTACCCGACGTAGCAAAGATCTATATTTCATATGTGCCTTCTGACAGTATCGTGGAATTGAAATCTTTGAAATATTACTTTATTTCTTTTCGTAATGTCGGGATCTATCAGGAAGACTTGACCAACCGGATCTATGGGGACTTGAAAGCTCTTTTAGAGCCAAAAAAACTATATGTTAAGACCATTTATAATGTGCGGGGTGGTATTGAGGCCACCTGTGAGATCGGAAACAAATAAAGGGAAAAAGATGAGATCTTATTTAATACCACTTTTAATTGCTTTTTTGCTGCTTTTCGGATGCAGCGGTGAAGGCTATGTCAAAGTTATGAACGATACGGACAATACCGTTATGTTCAGTCTGAACAATTTAACGGGAGAAACACTGACTGTCGGTGATACCAGTGATATCTATACCATCCCGGTGATGAAAGGTGTGGTCAACAATATTCCCATTACCGCTACCGGAGAATATGTGATCAATTACGATGAAAGCATATCATTGACAGACGGAGAAACGGTATTGCATCGCATTATGCCGAATGTTGCAAGCATACGTATCGTGAACGGTTCAGTCGATTCGGCATCTTGCATAATCGAAGGTCACGAAACGGATTATTACGAGGGTAATGACAGCACTCAGGCAAAATATGTTGTAGATGGCGAAGTGGAAGTTGAATACGGCGGCCGTTATATGTTTACCGTAACTGATATCTTGAATTGGTTTCCCGGAAATGACTATCGCTATGAATTGGTTCCCAATGCCTGCGAGATCCAATTGAACAACCTTCACCCCACCTGGACGATCTATTATGTTTATATAAGTCCAAGTACTGTTCAAAATTGGGGCGAAGACAGACTCGGCGATGATGTGCTGGAAACCGGTTACGGCTATTTATGGAAAGCCAATGGCGACGTCTTATATGATATGCAAGTTCAAGCGGCCGATCCTCACCCGGACAGTACGACCATGCATGTCTACGAATACTATGATACGGATCCGGGTTGTCTATCGGATTTTACCTGGATCTATGAATTTCCGACCATCTTTACAGCTGCAGAGGCCACTGCATCTTCCAAGATCACCGGACCGGTCAACAATATGATGAAACCGGCCGGTTTAGCTAAGGTATTCGATGCCATGCCCGAGCCCTCACGCATTACAAAGATCAGAAAGGTTGATGCAGGCAAAGCCGGGTTGAAGGCATTGCGTAAATAGAAGAATTATTAATGAATAAATTGCAGGGGCGTATTGTATGCGCCCCTTTTTGTATTATGAAATAAATTGCATTTAAAATTTGTGCTTATTAAATTTATATACAAAACTATTTAGAGATTGAATGAAAAAGATCAACATTATATTGATTGCGGGATTAATCCTTATATTTGGATGTTTCAAGCAAAGCAATGAAGGATATATGGAAGTGGTAAATCATTCGACCGAAAGTATTTATATTGGTGGATTTAATCAAGGTTACGAAACAATAGCATCCGGAGATACGTCAAAATTATACACATTCGATTTAGGTAAATATGAACATATCTGGTATAATATTGCAGTTGGAGGCTATTATTTCAGTACACTTGCCCAGTGGTATTATAACACACCCTATTGGGGCTATTCCGAAGATGTCTGTATTCACGATCGCCAAATAACAACCCTTGACATATATAATTACCTTGTTGAAAGCAGTATTACAATAACAAATCATACGTCTTCAAACATGTCGTATTATTTGTATTTTTATAGATCGGATTTGTCTTGGTATATAAATGCCGGAGAATGGGGTGGGTGGAATCTTAATGTACCCCCGGATAGCAGTTTCCCTTTTAACTTTAGGATTTATGAACCATATCTTATTGATACAACAGTTATGATCTCGGGTGGCGAGCACTTGAATGTGGATGTATATCCCGAATAATTTATTTTACATAACTTGATAGTGAACAATGATAAATAATATTTTGTGTGAGAAGTATTAATGAAATCGGTCAATTATCTTTTCCTGGTTGTTTTTATTTTTCTTTTTGGATGTTTCAAGCAAAGCAACGAAGGTTATCTGGAAGTAGTTAATTTATCATCCGATAGCATCAATATATTTGGCTTTGGAAAAGGTGATGAAACAATTTCTGCCGGAGATACATCAACCATGTATACATTTGAATTGGGTGAATATGAACATATATGGTATACTGTTTACGCCAGAGGAAAATATATTAATGAGATGGGGGGTAGATATCCCAATGTCTATCTTAGTTACTATCGGGATGTATGTATTCATGATGGTAGTAAAACCATACTTGAAATAACTGATTATCTTGATGAATGCAGTGTTACCATAATTAATAAGACAACGTATTATATATCATATGTGGCCGGACCGCGGGATGATCTGTGGAGTTTTTTGTATCCCGAAGAAACTGATTTATGGGATTTTAGGGCACCGATAGACGATGTCTGGAATTTTACAATAACTGTTATGGAACCTTTTCGATTTGATACCACGGTCGAGGTCTCGGGTGGGGAGCATTTGAATGTAGAGATACTACCTGAATAATTATTCAATTCAAAATATTTAGCAGATCCCATATTCATAGCTTATTGTGATTCGTGGATTGTTTGCTTAATTTATTTTTGTATTTCGTCTGCAGTGCATTGAGAAAATTCCTCAGGTACTGATCTCCGCAAGGTCGATAGGATGTATGGGCGGGTTTACGGAAAAAGGCACTCAATTCATGTTTACTGAGTTTTACATTGACCAGAGCAAACAGCTCTAAGATCTCTTCCGTTTTCAGGTTTAATGCGATTTTTAGTTTTCTAAGGATGATATTATTGTTTAAACGTTCTTCAGGTTCCGGTTGGGGACCTTCTTTTCTTCCCCGTGTTTCAAAGATCAAACCGTTTAGGAAAATGGCCAGCTCTTTATCTCTAAGGTCCTTTATTAAAGGATCATCGTTTTTTCTCAACCAGTTTTTAATATCCGCTTTGCTGGCATCGTAATTGACTGATCTGAAGAGAGCGATCATTTTGTCATCATTAAAATTGAACATGTAGCGGATACGTCGTAATATATCGTTATTGGTCATACACTATCTCATATCATTTATCAATATTTTCAAATAGTCCGTCCAGATCTTATATCCCTCGCTATTCGGATGCAGGCCGTCTCTGAAGAGTTCATCTTTGGCATAGTCCGAATCATCCGCCTTGAACATGGGGTAGAGGTCGACATATGTCATATCATATTTTTTTGCAAGTTTTTGAATGTAAGCATTCATGTCTTTGATCATCTGAGGCGGACAGTTCTTCCATCTCGGAGAAGTGGGCAAGATAGAATGCAGATAAACATCGTAATTGTAGTTTTTGTCGATGAGCTTGACCATTTTGCGATATAAATACTTGATCTCTTTTTCACTGCGCTTGGCGCCGATATCGTTGATGCCTATCATAATAAAAAGTTTTGCTTCATCCGCATCACCAAGGCAGACATCCATTCTTTCGATCATGCCGTCGATATGGTCGGATACTATGCCGCGGTTGACGGTGTTCATACCGGGAAAGTATTTTTCAAGATCGAATCCCTCCATTATGGAATTTCCAAAAAAGATAGCAGAACCATCTTTAATACTGTCTTTTTCATTTATAAAAGTAATCATCCGTTGATGCCAGTGAGCATAATTGTTAAGAGGTTTGATATCCATTTTTCTGATTTGGCAGGATGAAAGAATGACTAAAAACAGAATCAGTGTGATAATAATTGGTGATCTTAAATGCAATTTATTCATTTTATTCCCTGTGTTTAGTCGGACACATGGGTCCGATACAATAAACAAATATAAAAATATTCCCTATTCAGACTTCTGGCTTCTGGCTTCAGACTTCTGGCTACTGTTTTAAAGGGTCGAATCCCGGCGCAAAATAACGTTTCTTGCCCTTGGTGTCGCCCATTTTCTGATAGATCGCCTCCTGGGGACATATGATCACGCATCGCATGCATTGCTCGCAACTGCCGGTCCAAACGGGTTTGCCTTCTTTCATTTCTATGCAGCCGGTGGGGCATGCATCGGCACACAGTTCGCATCCGTCGCAGCTATCGTAGACCCGGTACCAATCCATCAATTTTTTTCTGCCGACACTGCGGAACAATACGTTAACGGCATTACCCAAAGAACGCAAAACGACAGGTGTTTGTTTAACGTCATGACGATATCTAATGCCACCCAAAATATTTTCAACGATCTTTGTGATCCGTTTTTCTTCATCCGATATGGTTATTTTGACCTCTTCGTCGGATGATGCATGTGAAAAGGTGATCCAATTATGCGGCATTTTAAGGACTTCGGAATAGATGACATCACAGTTCTTTCTGGAAAGAATATCAACACATTTTTTTGATGTTGAGCTTGAACCTTTGACATCTCCGGAAGTGATCAATAAAAACACCTTTTGGTTTTCTTTGAAAGGTATTAAGGACTTAAAATATTTACGGACGATGTGCGGCATACCGAAAGAATACACCGGGAAAGCAAAACCGATCATATCCGCATGTAGATCATGTTCTTCAGGATCAAGTTTTGCCAGATTTACATTATGTCCCGCATCAATTAACTTTTTTTCCGCATCATGAAGAACTTTCCAGGAATTACCCGTGCCCGTAAAGTATCTCAATTCAAACTTCATTAAAAATTCCTTCATCCTTAAACGTTAAACTCTAAACCCCTAAACAACCCACAGGGTGTCTAAACGACTAAACGGCTTAACGCCGCCAAACACGCGGTCTCCGTTCTTAATCGACGGTTTGTTAAAAGCACCGGTTTTGCGCAATGGTCAATTGCCAGCTGAACTTCCTCGGGGGAAAACCCGCCTTCAGGACCGAGGATAACAAGATAATCGGCTTTATCCATGCCGCTTTCAAGCAGTGGATAGTCCTCCTGATTATCGCAGATATAGATCATCTCATTTCGTTGTATGCGAATAAAATCATCATATTTGACGGGATCATGTAAAACGGGCAGATGGGAACGCCCGCATTGTTTCAATGCAGATAAAATGATCTTTTCGCTTCTTTCCCGTTTAATGTTTTTCGGTACGGTATGTTGGGTGAGCAGAGGAAAAATATCGTAAACGCCGAGTTCCACTGCTTTTTCCAGCATGATCTCCCAATGTGCCGGTTTGATGATCCCGACGGCAAGAGATACTTTATTGGCCGGTTCTCCCAATTCTTTATAAACTTTGATGATCCCGCAACAGGTGCTGTCTTTTTCAATGTGATCTATCCGTGTGTGATAAGAGGTGCCCGCACCGTCGCTGACCCATATCTCATCGCCGGGTTTTTTACGCATGACACGGGAAAGATGCAGATGCTCCGAGCCTTCCAGAATGATCCGTTCTCCGTCTATATCACGGGAAAAAAAGAATTGTTCGTGAGCCATTAGAAATACCGTCCGTAATTCATGATAATAGCGGCACCATTCCATGAAGTTTTAAGGAATTCCTCATCAACAGCTGTGTTAAAACGATTGATCTCGTAACCAAGGGCAATAGTCAGCGATGAATGCTTTTCCATCATGAAATCAACACCGAAATGAAGGTGTGTATAAAAACCGACATGATATTCCGCTTCAGAATAACGTGAAATATTTGCCCATGGATCATTATCGGTGTCAATTGCAAGCACAGGACCGGCTTGAAGCGATACGAATGGCGCAAATGTATTTGCCAGTTGGCCTGTAAAGAAATGTTTTTTTAGAAAAAGACCGGCTTTTACGAAATCAAGATGAATGGTATTCAGCTTCATGGTATAACCGGTATATGGGTCGGTCCATGTATATTCCTTGCCGCTGGAAACGAAAGTCCAGTTTGCCTGTATACCTGCATGGAAGTTATCCAGCAAACGCCATTGCAAAATACCGCCCAGGCTGGATCCGTAGTCGGTCATTCGCAGATCGGCGCCATAGATCCTTTTAACATGTCCCATTGACGTATATGATGCCGCGGACAAGACATTTAGGATAACAAAAATAAAGATTAATATTTTTTTCATTTTACCGATCTCCGTACCTGTTCAAAAATATACACCATTCCGGCCAAGGTCAAGGTTTTGTCAGTGCGTTGAATATAAGTCGAATGCGGAGCGATCACTTCCGAGAGACCGCCGGTTGCAATGATGTTGACATCCTTTACTCCCCATTCTTCAATCACGCGTTTTATCAACCCGTCGATCTGATCAATAGTTCCCCACATTAAACCTGACTGCAGAGAATCGCGGGTCTTCGTTCCGATCACTTTCTCGGGGAAATTGAAACTGACCCTTGGCAGTTTTGCCGCCCGTTTAAAAAGGTCCCGTCCCGCTGTTTCCAATCCCGGCATGATCACACCGCCGATGTATTCCTTGTTTTCGGAAACGATATCAAAGGTTGTTGCCGTTCCAAAATCAACTACGATCAGGGGGGCTTTATATTTTTTTAGTGCTCCGACTGCATTACAGATACGGTCGGCGCCCACTTCAGCGGGATCGTCATACAGGATCTTCAGATCAATAGGCAGAGAATGATCGATGATCAGAGCATTGTCTCCCGTTAATTCATAACAAACTTCCACAAAAGAATGTGTTAGCCGAGGAACAACCGAGGAGATCACGGAGCCTTCAATGCGTTTATCTTGATTTCCCGACCCGGAGAGCATTTTCTTTATTTGATCGGTATAATCCTGAACGGATAATAAGGGAGACGAAGGAATGCGAATGGAATCGATAAGTGTATCATTTTCCATCAGAGCGATGACAACATGCGTGTTGCCGATGTCGATACAAAGCAAATGGCGCATTATTTATCCAAGTTTTTTTATAATGATCTCTCTGGTAAGTGCCTGATCGGCCTTGCCTTGAGTTCCGCGCATGACCTGTCCGATGAAAAACCCCAATAATTTTGATTCGCCATCGCGAAAACGTTGAACGTTTTCTTCGTTTTCAGCAAGTATCTTATCGATCATATCTTCAAGTGCGGACGAATCGGAGATCTGCCTGAGACCCTTCTCATCGATAATGGCTATTGCGGATTTTCCGGATGACGCCATGTCGTCCAGTACGGCTTTTGCCGTTTGGGCGGTGATCTCATTTTTATCAAGAAGGTCAAGCAGTTCGGCTAAGGCTTTTGGTGATACGGGCGTATTGCTTATATCTTTTCCCGTATCGACCAGAATACGCAGGATCTCATTTCTAACCCAGTTCAGGACCAGCTTGGGATTGTCAAAACACTTTAAGGCTTCTTCAAAGTAATCTGCGATCTCCTTCTCCGAAGTGAGTGTGGCGGCATCATCAACTTTAAATCCGAAACTGTCCATGAAGCGTTGTTTGCGCTCGGCGGGCAACTCGGGCAATGTCTTTTTGATATCTTCGATCCAGACCTCGTCAACATAAACCGGCGAAAGGTCCGGTTCGGGAAAATACCTGTAATCGTGCGAATCTTCTTTTGAACGCATGCTTTTTGTTTTTCCGCTTTGTTCGTCCCAAAGAAGCGTTTGCTGAACAATTGTTCCTCCGGATTCAAGGACTTCCTGCTGGCGTTTGGCTTCGTAGATCAGGGCGCGTTCGACATTGCGGAAAGAATTCATATTCTTGAGCTCTGTGCGTGTTCCGAATTCTTTCTGGCCTTTCGGTTTGATGGAAATATTCGCATCACAGCGCATGGAGCCCTCTTCCATATTGCAGTCGGATACGCCGGTATATCGTACGATCTGTTTTAAAGTGGTCAGGTAAGCATATGCCTCCCGAGGGGATGACATATCGGGTTCCGAAACGATCTCGAGCAGGGGAGTGCCGCAGCGATTAAGGTCCACCAGAGTTCCGCTTTCACTGTGCATGGATTTCCCCGCATCTTCTTCCATGTGAATGCGAGTGATCCCGATACGCTTCTCATCACCGTCAATCTCGATATCTACGTAGCCCTCAAAGCAAATGGGATCTTCATACTGGGATATCTGATAACCCTTCGGCAGATCGGGATAAAAATAGTTTTTCCGGGCAAATTTACTGAAAGGACGAATGCTGCAGTTAGTGGCAAGGCCAAGCTTAATGGCCGAATTGACCAATTCCTTGTTCAAGACAGGCAGAGAACCGGGATAACCGAGACATACGGGACAAACATTCGTGTTCGGCGAATCACCGTAATTAACCTTGCAAGAACAAAAAGCTTTTGTTTGGGTGTTTAACTGTACATGTACTTCCAAGCCTATGACGATATCCCAATCCATGAATTCTCCCGATTTATTCAGATTGAAATTTAATCACTAATGCCAGAAATAACAAGTTGTAAGACATAAGACGTGATTTGGATTTAGGATAATCGATGGATATAACTACTCTTAAAAAAAACAACAATATCGTCATCCCGAAAAACAAGCAAACAATAGCCGCACGTTATCCCGAATAACCCCAAGGGATTTCGGGATGGCATACTTTATTGTCTGTTTAACTGAGGATTATCGTATAGGATCAACATGTCAATAAATTAACATATATCATTACCGAATCAATTAGTGGAACAATTTATTAATGATACTATAAAAGCATCGTTGAAAATCATTAAAAAACAATTATATTTGAACATGAAAAGAAAAACGATCATCCCCATTATTATTTTAGCTGTTCTTGTATTATTTAGCGCCTGTACTCAACCCGAGGAGATCGAAAATGTCCTTATAGGTACCTGGAAATACATGAATTATCAAACGGGTGATTGGGAAAAGATCACATTCAATGAGGATCTGACCTATCGCCTTGAAAATTATAACGGAGAAACTTATCAGCTGGCCACCTATACGGGAACATATAGATATGATGAAGATAAGTTTATTTTTGAACGTCGGGGACATGACGATATTGGATTTTACTACGTTATATCGGGAAATAATCTCATCATTGCCTCCGGTAAAACCTACGTTCGACAATAATTTCATTTTCTGCGGGTCTTTCCTTAAAAAGAGATAGCGAATTTCTGAAAAAAATAGTAAATTATGTGCTGAACATGATATTTGCTATATGAGATCAGAAATTATTAATCCGGAACTTGGGTCTTTGGAAGACGAGCTTGAATTCACGCTCCGTCCCCGGTCATTGGAAGAATTTATCGGACAGAAGAGGCTTATCCATAAACTCAAGATCTATATTGAAGCGGCAAAGAAACGGAATGAACCGTTGGACCATGTGCTTTTGTTCGGACCTCCGGGACTGGGCAAAACGACCCTTGCAAATATTATCGCAGAGGAACTGGATGCCGGGATCAAAGTATCTTCGGGACCGGTACTGGAACGAGCGGGTGATCTCGCAGGGGTACTGACCAATCTTGAAAAAGGCGACGTACTGTTCGTGGATGAAGTGCACCGCATGAATCGTGTGGTGGAAGAATACCTCTACTCGGCAATGGAAGATTTTCGTATTGACATCATGATCGATAAAGGGCCCAGTGCCCGGTCGATCCAGTTGAATCTGGAAGGATTCACCTTAGTAGGCGCGACAACGCGTGCAGGTCTTCTGACCTCTCCGATCCGTGACAGATTCGGCATTACCATGCGTATGGATTATTACACGCATAAGGAATTGCTGCAGATCGTGATGCGTTCAGCTAAACTGCTTGAAGTGGATATTACGCATGAAGGCGCCATCGAACTCGGGAAACGTTCCCGCGGCACACCCAGGATCGCAAACCGCATCCTGAAACGCTGTCGTGATTATGCTCAGGTAAAAGGCGACGGAGTGATCACCAAAGAGATCGCCGACCGGGCGCTCGATATGCTTGAGATCGATGAGATCGGTCTTGATCCAATGGACAGGCGCATACTCTTGACATTGATCAATCATTTTAACGGAGGTCCCGTTGGACTTCAGAACCTGGCAGTGGCTATAGGCGAAGAGGCCGATACCATTGAAGAAGTGTATGAGCCGTTCTTGATCCAGGAAGGATTTTTGCAACGTACGGCCAGAGGGCGCGTTGCACTTGACAGGACCTATAAGCACCTGAATATCAATAAACCCAAATCTAATTCTCAGGGGAGTTTGTTCTATGACGAAGTTTGAGATCTTCAATACGCAGCCAAAAGCATTCCGACTCTCGGATTTTGACTTCGAATTACCGGCTGAACGTATAGCCCAGTATCCCAGCGATAAACGAGGTAATGACCGCTTAATGATCGTGGATCGTGATAAAGGGACATTCACACACCATAAATTTTCTGAAATTAAGAAATTCCTGGAACCGACAGATTGTATGGTCTACAACAATACAAAAGTTTTCCCAGCGCGTCTGTTTGCGTCCAAAGACAAGACCGATTCTGCAGTTGAGGTTTTTCTTCTTCGTTCTCTTGAAGATCAGATCTGGGAAGTATTGGTCAAACCGGCCAGAAAAGTGCGTATTGGTAACAAATTAAGATTTACGGATAATATTTACGCCGATGTGATCGACAATACCATTTCGGGCGGCCGTGTGATCCGTCACAACTGTACCAAAACGACTTTTATGAAATATGTGATGGCAAGCGGAAAATCACCTCTGCCGCCTTACATCAAGCGTGATAGCGAAGAATTGGATAAAGATCGCTATCAAACGGTAATGGCCAGAGAACTGGGTGCGGTTGCGGCCCCAACCGCCGGATTGCATTTTACCGAATCCATGCTTGAAGAGATCGAAAAAATGGGTACCAAACTAAGCAACATTACTCTGCATATAGGTCTTGGGACCTTTCGATCGGTACAGGTTGAAGATTTGCGACGTCATCAGATGGACTCCGAATATTTCAAGATCCCCAAGAAAACCGCGCAGTTGATCAATTCAACCAAGAAAAACGGCGGTCGTATCATTGCGGTCGGAACTTCAACGGTACGTGCTTTAGAATCGTCTTTGATCTCGGGAACGGATGTGAATCCAAAGACTACCTGGACGGATAAATTTATCTACCCGCCATACGATTTTCAGGTCATCGATGCATTGATCACCAATTTCCATCAGCCCAAATCAACCTTGATCATGATGGTATCCGCACTTGCCGGTCATGATCTGATCATGGAAGCCTATGCAGAAGCCATAAAAGAGAAATACAATTTCTATTCCTACGGCGATGCGATGATGATAATCTAGTAAATCATGACTGATTGAAATAAAAAGTAGAGACGCGATTTATCGCGTCTTTTCTTTTAATATCAATTATTCAAAAATATTTTTACAGGTACAAGTTACCAGTTAGATTCTTTGAAATGACCATCAAAATAAGTATAATTAAACATGAATATAAAACGCCATAAACTTTCCGTCATCATTCCCGCTGCGGGTGCCGGAAAGCGCATGAAACGGGATATTCCCAAGATCATGATCAGGATCGGTGAAAGAACCATTCTGGAACATACGATCAGCGCTTTTTATAATTCCGATATTTATGAAATGATCATTCCGGTTTCTGTATCTGTTCGGAAAGATGTAGAAATAATGATCCGGGATCTTCAGGCGCCTTTTCCCATTCGCCTTGCTGAGGGCGGCAAAGAACGGCAGGATTCGGTTTGGAATGCCTTGAAAGTCATTTCCGATGATTGCGACATGGTAGCCGTTCATGATGCGGCGCGCCCTTTCTTTGATCCTGATATCCTTGTCAAAGCATATGATCTTCTTGAAAACAACGACGGCGTGATCGCAGCCCTACCCGCAACCTATACCATGAAAATGGTTAAAGATAATTTGGTCGAAAAGACTTTGGATCGCAATGCTTTGTGGCAGGTGAACACCCCTCAGATCTTTAAAAAGGACACATTGATAGAGGCATATCAAAAGGCGTATGAAAATGATTATTACGGCACCGACGACGCAATGCTGGTGGAACATGCCGGTGGAACGATTGCCGTGGTTCATGATATTCCGGGCAATATCAAGATCACCACGACTGAGGATCTGATTAGAGCGGAACAGATCCTGGATGATAACAAAGGAGCTTCCATGTATCGGATCGGACAAGGATATGATGTGCATCGGCTTATCGAAGGCAGAAAACTGATCTTGGGCGGCGTTGAGATCCCATATGACAAAGGCTTGCTGGGTCATAGCGATGCCGATGTTCTGACACATGCTATTATGGATGCAATGCTGGGAGCATTGGCCCTGGGAGATATAGGCAAGCATTTTCCGGATACGAACGAAAAATATAAGGATATTGACTCGATGCTCCTACTAAACGGTGTTAAAAAGCTGCTTGAGGTTAACGCTTACCAGGTTCAGAATATCGACGCGACGCTTATTCTTCAAAAACCCAAAATAGCTTCTTATATTGAAAAAATGCGTCATAATATCGCATCTAAACTCGGGATAGATCCCCAAAAGGTTTCCGTGAAAGCGACGACGGAAGAAGGACTTGGTTTTACCGGAAGGGAAGAGGGGATCGCCGCTTCAGCTGTCGCTTTGTTGTGCAAAACATAATATGGATATTTTTCACTCAATATTAGATTTTTTTTCACAACTGCAGCCCATCCATTACATGCTATTGGTCTGTTTGGCCTATTTCATTGAAAATGTCTTTCCGCCTTTGCCCGGCGATACCATGCTGGTATTCTCTGCCTATGTTTTCGGACTATATTTCACTCAAAATGATTTTATATGGCTTTACGTTTTCAGCCTGATCGGCGCCGTTCTTGGATTTATGATGATGGTTTTCCTCGGTAAACGTTTTGACCGGCAATTCTTTGTGGATAGGAACTTTAAATTCGCTTCCTCGGATTTTATGATCAAAGCGGAAAAATATATGGATCACTACGGTGCCTGGATGGTGCTTGGCAATCGTTTGTTCTTCGGCATGCGTCCCGTCATCGGACTCGTCAGCGGCATGTCGCGGATCAAATGGTACACGTCGCTTGTTCTTGTGACCGTTTCTTCGCTTGTTTTCAATGCTGCTTTTATTCTGCTGGGTTATATTCTGGGAGAAAACTGGCCGTTGATCGAATCTATCCTTAAAAACTATTCCATTGTAACGATAATTGCTTTAGCTGCTCTTATAATCTTTGCCGTCATCACGATACGCAAACATGAGCCAAAGAAGTAATAGCTTATTCAATCCTTTCGGGATTGAATAAGCTACGATACACACCCCGGACCCCACACTCCAATTTTATAAGTTTTGCAATTCTCACTTAAAACTGTAAATTACAATGTAAGGCATTTGTTCAATAAAGGAGAAATATGAGCGTTGTTACGCGTTTTGCACCCAGTCCGACAGGGTATATCCATGTAGGAAGTCATCGGACCGCACTTTATAATTATATTTTTGCACGCCAACAGGGCGGGAAGTTCATTTTGCGGGTGGAAGACACAGACCAAAATCGCTATGTGGAAGGTGCCGTTGAGAATCTTCTGTCTACTCTTGATAAATTAGGCATTGAATTCGATGCGGGTCCCGGCAAAGAAGATGAAAACGGTCCATATTTTCAAAGTCAACGTAATGATATTTACGATCGGGGAGTTAAAAGACTGATGGACGAAGGCAAGGCTTACCGCTGTTTTTGCACGTCCGAGCGTCTGGAAGCCCTTCGAAAAGAGCAAATGGAAAAACAGATCCCCACGGGTTAGGATGGTAAATGCCGTTATCTGACTCAAGAGGAATCGGATGAGCGGGCAAAAACCGAGAAGTTCGTCATACGCCTGAAAACACCCGGAGAGGGATTTTGTGAATTTAAGGATATCGTTCGGGGAGATGTAAAGATCGCCTGGAGTCAGGTTGATGACCAGGTGCTGGTCAAATCCGACGGATTTCCAACTTATCATCTGGCCAATGTCGTGGATGACCATCATATGGAGGTTACTCACGTGATCCGAGGTGAAGAGTGGCTGCCTTCGGTGCCCAAGCATCTTTTTCTTTACGAATGTTTCGGCTGGCAGCCGCCCCAAATGGCCCATTTACCTCTTTTGCTGAATGCCGACCGCTCAAAGCTGTCCAAACGCCAGGGCGACGTAGCTATGGAAGATTATTTGAAAAAAGGATATACTCCGGAAGCTCTGAACAATTTTCTGGCTCTGCTTGGGTGGAATCCCGGGGGCAAGAATGAGATCTACAGTATTGATGAGCTTATCAAAGCTTTTGATCTGAACAAGATCAACAAAGCCGGAGCTGTGTTCGATGTTCAAAAGCTGAATTGGATGAACGGACAATATATTAAAAATATGGATGTCGAACGATACCTGAATGAAGCCCGTAAATGGCTGGGTGATGCCAAGGTGAACGAAGATAAGCTCGATACGGCCTTGATGGCGGTTAAAACTTCGTTATCGGTCTTTACGGATGTGCCCGATAAGTTGGCTGTTTTTACTGGTGAGCCCGCCACCCCGGATGAACAAGCAAAAGAAATGCTGGAACTGGATTCAACAAAGCAGGTTTTTAAAGCTTACAACGACAAAGTATCAACCCTCAATGAATTAAGCGTAGACGTTTTTAAATCCGTCATGAAAGAAATTCAGCAGGAAACAGGTGTTAAAGGCAAGAACCTTTGGATGCCGGTGCGTATCGGACTGACCGGTGAGATGCACGGTCCGGAATTAGGATATATCGTGGAATATCTGGGTAAGGACGAGAATATCAAACGAATCAAGAAATTTATATAGGCAATGTAAAGACGCAAGATTTTTTCGTCTTTACACCATCAATGATCATATGGAAACACTACGCTCACATGCCAAACTCAACATCGGCCTTAGAATATTAGGTCGCCGTCCCGATGACGGATACCATTTGCTGGAAACTGTTTTTCAGGAGATCGATCTCGCAGATGAGATCCGGGTTGAGGAATACACGGGAAGAGGTGTTTTTCATGAACGCTTCAGTTTAAGTTGCGATAAGCCGGAAATTCCCACGGACTGCAACAACCTGATCCTGAAAGCCGTAAGAGCTATGGTCAATTATTTGCCGACAGATCTTTGTGCAAAGATCCATCTTGTAAAGCGCATTCCAAGCGGTGCCGGTTTGGGGGGCGGTTCCTCCAATGCCGCCGCTATCTTGAAATGGCTGAATGAATGGGCGGAATTCGATGAAAAGGATCTAAGTGATATAGCCGTCAAACTTGGAGCGGATATTCCGTTTTTCCTTCATGGAGGTACGCAATATGCGACGGGTATCGGAGAAGAATTAACACCTGTTGAAATCCCGAAAAACTGGCATGCCGTCCTGGTTTTTCCAAACCTGCATATATCAACGGTTTGGGCGTATGAGCAATTAAAAATTTCCTTGACTGATAAGCCCAAAAACGCTATAATACCCAGCCAATTGAAAAAAAGCTTTGATTGGCGGTTTTTTGAAAATGATTTTGATGACGCAATCATACAATCATATCCGGAGATCGGTAAAATTAAAGAGCGGCTTCTTGAAGAAGGCGCCGTTTATGCCGGTCTGTCGGGCTCGGGCTCGACTGTGTTTGGGATTTGCGAAACGTGCGATACAGCGACAAAAATACGATCATTGTTTGAAAAAGCGATGATCGTTAAACCACTATAACCGTCGGGGGTCGTTCAATGGCAGGACAGTTGGTTTTGGTCCAACCGATCGGGGTTCGAATCCCTGCCCCTGAGCACGCGAACAAAAAGCCTGAACAGTCATATTCAGGCTTTTTTTATTATAACGGGAAAATGGGAGGCTGATATGAAGAACAATGAAATGAAGGTTTTTTCAGGGTCCTCTAATCCGGGACTGGTCAGGAAGATCTGCCAGGCGCTGGATATTGAAATGGGAGCCCTGACGAGAAAAAAATTCTCAGACGGTGAGATATGGGTAAGATTTGATGAGAATATCCGGGGACAGGATGTCTTCATTGTCCAATCGACTTGTCAGCCCGCAGATAACATTGTCGAATTGCTGATCATCATTGATGCTGCAAAGCGATCTTCAGCAGGACGTATCACCGTGGTTTTGCCATATTACGGATATGCCCGTCAGGATAGGAAAGACCAGCCGCGCGTTCCCATATCGGCGCGTCTTTTCATGGATATGATCGTAAAAGCTGGTGCGAACAGGATCATTGCCATGGACCTGCACTCTATGCAGATCCAGGGTTATGTGGATATACCTTTTGACCACTTGTTCTCGCGTCCGGCGCTGATGAAGCATTTCAGGAACGACGGGATGTTCGATGATCCGGATCTGGTCGTGGTCGCTCCCGATATGGGATCGGTTGCACGGTCACGCTCCATCGCGATGTATATGCAAAAAGGACTGGCGATCATTGATAAGCGGCGAACAGCTCATAATATGGCTGAGGCTATGAATATCATCGGTGATGTAAAAGACAAGAAATGCCTGATCATTGATGATATGGCCGATACGGCCGGTACCCTGGTGGCTGCAGCCAAGCATTTGAAAGAAGAAGGCGCCAAAGAGGTCATTTGTGCGTTTACGCATGCCGTTTTGTCCGGTCCTGCAATCGAACGATTGAAGAAATCGGAGATCACCCGGATCGTAACGACGGATACCATTGCGCTGCCTGAAGAGAAGTTATTGCCGAACATGGAGATCGTCAGCGTGGCGAATCTTTTTGCCGCTTCGATCAAACGTTCGCATAAGAATGAATCGATCTCGGACTTGTTCTATGAATTTAACGTTGAAAGTTAGAATATAAAAGGAGTGATATACAATGACAGAACTTGTATTGAAAACAACAGCCCGGGAAGGGCTTGGAAAAGAAGCGAATAAAAAGCTTCGCAAACTCGGGATCATCCCGGCAGTTTTTTATCAGAAACAAAATGCGCAGTCGATCCAGATCGATGCAATTGAATTCGCCACTATGCTGAGAGAAGGCGAACAATTGATTGACCTTACGATCGACGGAAAAAAGAAAAAAGCCCTGATCAAGGATATACAGTTTCATCCTGTAACGGAAGACATTGTACACGTTGACTTTCAGGGTGTCAGCATGAGCGAAGTGGTTCAGGTTGACGTACAATTGAACTTCGTCGGTACGCCCGAAGGTGTTCGCGAAGGTGGTATGCTGGATGTTCACATGCATGATATCGAAGTTAAATGTAAAGCTTCGGATATCCCCTCACAGCTAGATGTTGAAGTTGAAACCATGAATATCGGTGATACTATTCACATTTCGGACCTGGATTTCGGCGATCTTGAGATCGTTTCTAACCCCGAATTGCTTGTTGCTACAGTTTCCGTACCTAAGATCTATGAGGAACCTGAGGCAGTTGAAGGCGAAGAAGGCGAAGAAGGCGAAGAAGGCGCTGAAGGCGAAGAAGGTGCAGAAGAATCTGAAGATACGGAAGCATCAGAGGAATAAAACGATGAAAGCTGTCGTAGGTTTGGGAAATCCCGGTGCCCGGTACCGCAGAACGCGCCACAATGTGGGCTTCATGCTCCTTGAAGAGCTGTCGTCCCGTCTTGGTGTGAAATTAAAAGCGGGTAAAGGCGAATATATGATCGGAGTTTCCGAAAAATACGATACAGCTTTCGTTAAACCTTTAACCTTTATGAATGACAGCGGAATTGCTGTCAAAGATATTGTAAAGCGTTATGACGTTGAATTGGAAGATCTCATGGTCGTTTACGATGATCTGGACCTCAGTCTGGGCCGTTTCAAGATCAAAAAGAACGGGTCCGGAGGTACGCATAATGGCATGAAGTCCATTATATATCATCTCGAAAGCGACGATTTTCCAAGATTGAAGATCGGTATCGATGTTGAGGGCCGCAGAGAGAACGGAAGTTCGGTAGATTTTGTGTTGAGCAATTTTACTCGCTCCGAAAAAGAAAGGATCATGGCGATCCTGCCGGAAGCGGCCGACGCTGTGGCATGGGTTGTTGCCGATGGGCTTGAAAAAGCCATGAATGTCTACAATCAGCGTCTGTAATCTTACTGAAAGGAGTAACCAATGAGATATTACGAAATGCTTTTCATCGTTCATCCCAATTATGAACAAGACCGTCTGGACACTGTGATCAGTGCAGTCCAGAAAGAGATAACCGCATTGGGCGGTACTATACTGAAAACAGACAATTGGGGCAAACGCAAGCTTGCCTATTTGATCAACAAACAACGCTACGGTTCATATGTCCTGATGTATTTCGAGGCCGACCCCTCGATCGTACAGGGTGTTTATGAATGGATGGAGATCCAGTCACAGGTATTGCATCAGATGATCATTCGCCTGGAAGAAAAACCCGAGCTGACGGATGAAAGCCAGAATCCCGATTCACCCACACGTTCGTACGTAAAACCTTCAGCACCCGTGAAGGAATCAGCCCCCGCTCAAGCAAAGGCCGACGTTCCGGAAGTTGCTGAAACTCCCGATGAAGACGTAACCGAAGAAAATAAAGAATCAGATTCCGCCGATGCAACCGCTGACACTACAGAAGAAAAAGCAGTTGAAGTAGATGCCGAAGAAGAAGCGGCTAAACCAGCCTCCGCCGAAGCAACGGCAGACAAGCCGGCAGACGTACCTGAAGCTGAAGAAGAAGCAGCTGTTGAAGAAGCAGAGGAAACGGTAAAAGAATCCGCCTCAGCTGAAGCTACGGCGGACAAGGAAGGAGAATAACATGGCCTTTTCATCAAGAAAAAAGATTTGCAAATATTGCGAAAATAAAAAGAACACGATCGATTATAAGGATTACAAAAACCTGAAACGCTCCATTACCGAGCAAGGTAAGATCATTCCACGCCGCGTAACGGGTACCTGCTCAAAGCATCAGCGTGAACTGGTTAAAGCGATCAAGCGCGCACGCAATATCGCCTTGTTGCCTTATTCATACGACGTAACGCAAAACTAAGAGGAGCACAACATGAAAATCATTTTGAAAAAAGATCTAGAGAATCTTGGTGCCAGCGGTGATGTCGTAAAGGTCAAAGACGGTTACGCTCGCAATTATCTCATTCCCAAAGGTTTGGCTATTGTTGCCACACGTACCAACATGAAGATCGTAGACGAATTGAAAGCCAACGAAGCCAAGAAAGCCAAGAAGGCTGAAACCACTGCTCAGAATGCGGCAAAGAAACTGAAAGATATTTCAGTGACCGTATCGGTAAAGGTTGGTGAAGACGATAAATTGTTCGGCGCCGTTACCGCTCCCATGATCGCAGACCTCGTTGCCGAAAAAGGCATCGAGATCGACAAACACAGCATTGTGCTGGAAGAACCGATCAAGGAACTCGGTGTTTTCGATGTGCCCGTTAAAGTCGGCGCCGGCATCAAAGCTGAAGTTAAAGTCTGGGTTGTTAAAGAATAACTAGAAACCAGTACGTATAAAGTAAGGGCTTGACTTGTCGAGCCCTTTTCTTTTTTGTGTTAAAATTTTTGTATGAGAGTTTAGTACCCGGGGTTCGGAGTGGAGTGTGGGCTTGAGGGAGATAAAAGACCTGCCGGCTGATCGAAAAACAATTAATAATTGGAAATAAATAATAAAATACCCCAATATCTGTGCCCTGTATCACACTTTTTTTAACTCAACTGATTTATGATAAAAATATTTAGTATATTTTTCTCAAAGTGATAATCTAATGCAAAAATTTCAGAATATATAACAAATGAACAAAAAGGAAAATTATGAGAAATAACTCTTGTGAGTACGTAAACAAGTACTTATATTTGCAAAAACATAACGGAGTCAAAATGTTAGTGGCAAATTATTCGGAGTTCAGAACCGGGCTGAAAAAGTACTTGGATGAAGTTGAGAATAATCATGAAACGTTGATCGTTAAACGAGGTACAGGCAAGGGAACTGTCATGATCTCTCTTGACGAATATAATTCAATAATGGAAACAGCTTATCTTTTGAGTAATCGGGCAAATAGAAGGCATTTGGAAGAATCACTTGATCAATTGAAATCCGGTAAAATGAAAGAACGAAAATTGATCGAAGTCTAATGAAATTAATATTTTTAGATAAAGCATGGGAAGATTACTTATCATGGCTAAAAGAGGATAAGAGTATTCTTCGAAAGATAAATGATCTTATTAAAGATATTAAAAGACATCCATTTAATGGAATAGGAAAGCCGGAACCATTAAGGCATGATCTCTCAGGTTGTTGGTCACGACGTATCAACGGGACTCACCGTTTGATATATAGAATCGAAGCTGATAATTTGATAATCATTGCATGCCGATATCATTATGTCTGGTAATTGAAAATTAAAAAAAACAATTGACTATATATATTGGGGTTGGATATGTTCAGCCCTTTTCTTTTTGATATATTCTTTTTAAATGTGCAGGGGAGGCTCATGAGTTGTAAAGATGTAGCATTCCCCTTCGCTCCTCGAGCTACGGAGGACAGGTTGCTTCGTCTCTACAAAGATATTGTATTATTTAAAGAAATTAAAAACTACTTATCATCCATTAATACCGAGCTGATCATATAATCCGCACTTTTTCTGTTTAAGGCCAGGGGAATGTTTTTCAATACACAAATTCGTATCAGTGTCTGAATGTCGTGCTCGTGGCCGTGGGGCGTACGGGCGTCGATCAGGAAAAAAACCATGTCTATCTTTTCCTGCAGGACTTCGTTCGCGATCACGATATCGCCGCCGTCCGGCCCATGCCCCAGGGGTTTGATTTCAAGACCGGTTACATTATTTACCGCTTTGGCTGTTCCTTTCGTTCCGACAAGCTTGAATTTCGATAGTGTTTTTTTATTAAAACTCGCCCATTCCAGAGCATCTTGTTTTCTTCCGTCATGCGCAATAATGGCTAATGTTTTCATCGTATCCCTTTGTATTATGCATTATGATATCGACATTATAAGAGTGATTTTGGAGGGAGACAAGGATATTTCAAGAAAAATATTCTGTTCGTTGAATTATACCGAGAAGGAGAAGCGGAGAAGCGGAGAAGAGGAGAAGAGGAGAAGAGGAGAAGAGGTAAAAGAACACAAAGACCTGTCGAAAAGATAAATCACAGACTGATTGCCGAATGATCGGGAAAGGTTGGAAAAACGTTGAAGAGTTGATAAGATAAGAAGATGAGAAGATAAGAAGTTAAGAAGATGTGCCGTTAATACCTTAAACACTTAAACGCCTAAACCCTTAAACTTTCAAACGCACCCTTAGGTACTCTAAACAGTACGAAGTGCGTTTAAATTATTTAAGCAGATATTTAGGAATAAGTACGATCGTTGTGTCGCCCTTTACCTCAAACAACCATTCTTTGAATTTTTTAGGCATGAATAGGCCGTAAGCGTTATTGGAGAAGCCGAAACACTCGGTGGGGATGCCCATCCAATTCATGTCCAGCTTTTTATTGGAATTGCTGTCGTGAAAAAATTTGAGGGCATAAGTGCCGTTTTCAATGTCATATATGTCGATCACGCAGGGGAGGGTCTCGATCTTTTTGACAATCGCTTTGATCGTCACTTCATTGGTATCCAGCAATTCGAGCAGAATATCTCCGTTTTTACTTCTGATATCTTCAATGTGGACCTCAAGATGCGCTTGCGCATACAAGCATGAAAAGCCAAAAAACAAGGCCATGCCAACGATGTAGTGAATTATATTTTTATTTTTTATCATTTATAAAACCGGGTTCCGCAGGGAATAGCTCATCTCTTAAAGCCATGAGCTCTTCAGGAGTATCGATCTGGGGATCGACAGGGATAAGGATGACCGGGCTCATGCCGGGATCAGGGTGCTGGATGGAGTTTGATGGCTGAGCCAGTATTTTCAGTGAGGCGCCTACCACAAATTGCTCGGAGTCATCTTTAACATAACCCGTAATGGAACCGTCTTGATTGATATTCAAAAAATTGCTGTATATCTCGCGCCGGGTGATATAAATTTCGCCTTTAATGACATTTCCGATGTTGATATCAACCGTAACTCCGGGATGGCCGTCATTATCCGGATCGATCAACAGAGGATCGTTCGGATCTTCAGACAGGGGTTGCGAAGGATCACCCTCAATGCCCAGTAAGACCGGTGTGGAAGGTCGGTAAAGCTGCCATTTGCCGTCCTTAAAAAATACGTCCACTTCACTGATACGGGGTTTAATGGCCTGAACGGCTTCGTCTCTGAATTGTGAGACAATATTTGTCTGGTTTATCTTTTGGGCAGCTCGAACAAAACGGTCTTTTTGCATCAATTTACCGTCTTCCAGATAGAAATCGCTGAAGCCATAGGATACGATAAAGGTTTTCATTGGGGTTTGGGTGGTTGTATCGATATAGGCTACTACGTCATAATGTGCATAATGACCGACCAGATCTTCTTTTACGGAAATGACATCCCGGTCAGGATCTGTATCGGGTACATAATTGCTCATATCATAAAGCGGAGATTCCGGCCACTCCAGTGGGGAAGAGCAGGATACCAGAAAAATGAGAACAAGCCATCCAACGAGCAGGAAAGATCTGCTGAACTTAGATGACGTTGATTTTAAAAACATGAACAAGTTCCTCCCTGCAATTTTCTGTGTTGATTAATTTAATGAGATGTGAAGAAAAAACAAATGTAAAAAAGGGAAGCGAGTTATCAGTTATGAGTTATAAGTTATGAGTGGAAAAGAGGTGAGAGGATGAGGGGGAGAAGTGGAGAAGAGGG
>CAYVLJ010000015.1:0-4620 GCA_964452375.1 uncultured bacterium
GATATCATGCGCGGCGGTCCCGGATTGGGAAATATCGCTCCCGAACAGGCCGATTACAATCAGATCGTCAAAGGCGGCGGTCACGGTAATTATAATCTGATCACTCTTGCCCCCAATTCCGCTCAGGAAATGTGCGATCTAACGATGCTGGCGTTTGAATTATCTGATAAATACAGAAATCCCGCAGTAATTCTTGCCGACGGTATTATCGGCCAGATGATGGAACCGGTGGAGTTCCCGAACCCGATTGAAAGTATTCCCGATCGTTCATGGGCATTGAAAGGTACGTCCGATACTCATGAACTGATTTGTTCCATTCAGCTGGAACCTGATCGGCTGGAAGAGCACAACCGTCATTTACAGGCAAAGTATGATAAGATCCGTGAAAATGAGATCCGTTATGAAGCGATCAACTGCGATGATGCCGAGTATATCTTTATTGGTTACGGTATCGTCTCCAGGATCCTGCATGGAGTGGTGGAACAATTGCGAGCAGAAGGAATAAAGGCCGGTTTGTTTAGACCTGTCACCTTGTTTCCCTTCCCCACTCCTCAATTCCAGGATTTCGCCAAAGATAAGAATGTAAAATCTCTCTTTGTATGTGAATTGAGCGCCGGTCAGATGGTCGATGACGTTCGCCTGGCGGTAAACGGACAAAAACCTGTTGATCTCTATACACGATATGGCGGGAACGTTCCCACAGTAAAAGAGATCGTTGATAAATTTAAAGCAAGTCTATAGAGGTATGGTATGAAAACAACCGTATTACAAAAACCTGCAAGCTTTTTTGACGAATTTGTCCTAAAAGGCGGCACCCAGTTGTGCAATACTCACTATTGTCCCGGCTGTGGTCATGGTATTTTACATAAACTTATCGCTGAAGCGGTCAGTGATTTTAATATTCAAGACAGGACCGTGCTTATCTCCCCGGTGGGATGTTCCGTTTTTGCTTACTATTATTTTGATGTAGGTAATATTCAGGCTGCTCACGGCCGCGCTCCCGCCGTTGCAACCGGATATAAGCGAGCTAATCCGGACTCGATCCTGATCTCGTATCAGGGTGACGGCGATCTTGCGGCGATCGGTGCAAACGAGATCCTGCAAGCTGCTAACAGGGGCGAACAAATGACCGTGTTTTTTGTCAATAATGCCATTTACGGCATGACGGGCGGACAAATGGCTCCCACAACGCTTATCGGCCAGAAAAGTACGACAACGCCGCGTGGACGAACCATGCAAAATGAAGGTTATCCTTTGAGAATGTCCGAGATCATCGCAACGCTTGAAGCGCCTGTCTATGTTGAAAGAGTGATGATGACCGATGCAAAAAATATTGCCCGTACTCGTAAAGCGGTTCGCAAAGCGCTGAAAAATCAGATCGAAAAGAAAGGGTTTTCATTTGTCGAGGTCCTATCCGCTTGTCCTACAGGCTGGAAGATGTCATCGGTCAATGCTAAAAAATGGATTACGGAATCGTTATCCAAATATTTTGTTCCAGGTGTAAAGAAAGATGATTCTGAAGATCGTGAACCGGTCATAGTTATGCATCCCGAGCCTCATTTCAAAGAATATCATGAGATCCTGGACATTAAAAGTCTGGCAGATAAGATCAAGGGGGTTAAACTTCCAAAGATAGAAAAAATGATCGATGAGATCAAGATCGCCGGTTTTGGCGGTCAGGGTGTTTTGAGCCTGGGTTATGCTTTGGCAAATATCGCCATGGGACACAATTACAAAGTCAGCTGGCTGCCCAGTTACGGACCCGAGATGCGCGGAGGCACCGCCAATTGCAGCGTAAAGGTTTCCGACAAACGAATCGGTTCTCCGATGATCGATAATCCCACGGTGCTTGTCGCCATGAATAAACCCTCACTTCACAAATTTGAACCACTGGTACAACCGGGTGGAATTATTCTTTATGACAGCGGTCTGATCGATACGCCGCCGGAACGCGATGATGTCACCGTAGTTGGTATACCCGCGACAGACGAAGCGGATAAACTTGGTTCAACAAAAGCCGCAAATATGGTAATGCTTGGAGCCTATGCAAAACTCCGCGGATATTTATCCGTTGATTATGTCAAGCAAGCGTTGAAGCTTATCATTAAAAAAGAAGCCTTCCATGAACTGAATGAAAAAGCATTCATGAAAGGAATGGATTTAATATAGTTGAGAGTCGAGGGTTGAGAGTTGAGATTTCTAATCTCTGACTCCAGACTCCTGACCCCGGATTTGTGTTTTTCAAATGAAGTGACGCCTCATTCAGGATTTGGAGGATGAGGCGTTTGCTTTTTCCAATTGAAAATTAATCCTGCTTCATTAAAACTTCGCAGGACAGGTAATGATAAATTCACAATGATACGATTTATGAACTGTCGAAGTTTTTTTATATGTCGTGCCTATAACTTTTTAACTTGATAAACATATATTTTTATTACATATTTTAGTAAAATAAATATTGTAGAGAATTTTTAGTTAAAACTACGGGAAAGGAGAATTAAAATGAAAAAATATCTGCTTTTTTCGATTGTGTTGTTATTTCTATTGTTTTCTTGTTTTAATAACACTGAATTTGAGGGCATCAGTTATCGTTTTCAGCGAGCTGATGATGATCTGTCAAAGTCAACAAACCCTCTTCAAAAATCTATGTCGGGTAATCAAGCCTCTGATAATGATGGCCTGTATCATTTCGTACCGGTTGGCGCAACCGTTGCCTGTAATAAAATTATTTTCCCAAGCATAGATGATGCCCAAATCCTTTTGGATGAATTGGGAGCTACAACGGAAACCGATGAACTGGTTGTGCCGGATTCTTTGTTGAATGCCCTTTTGCCAAACGCTATCGTAGCCTATAATGAATCCACTGAGAATCCGAAGATCCTGGATCTGGATTCCAGCCAAGTCTCTTATCTTGACACAATGGATATCGCTTTGGGGGATTTATTCTGGGGTATGATACTTCAAACCGTTTATATGGAATTCGAGATGGAGGATTTCAAGATCCGTCAATATAAAAACGACTATGGAAATTATTTTGCAAATGATGTTCTAATAAAAATAAACGGTGAAAATGAGTGGAAATATTTATATAACCAATATGACCATGGTTCCGGTTATTGTTCCCTTTTGGTCTCAGATACACGAAAAGAGGATCTTTTCTTCTGGAGCAGAAGCGGGAGCGAAAACCCGAGACAAGATACAACCGTACACATCATGTATGAATATTATGAAGATTGGGACAACGATCAAGGCGAAGTGTTACTATATACAAATTGCAAAACCTCTACTGATGAAAACAACTATGGTAGACTTGATAACTTAATTGCGGGATTTTCAATGAATGTATACTATCAAATCGGAGGGGGCGGTAACTCTTACGGACTTAGAACAACTTTTCCAACACGTTATAGTGATGAGATCTATTTTTCAGATATTGACACAACCCTGAATATGCCCCTTCAAATACGCATGATCAATTCCGTTCAACTAGATGTTTCTTACGATGATGTAGAATAAAAAATAAAGGAATATAAGATCACCACCTACAAATGGACAATCAAAGATAAGTTGCTATACTTCTTATCGTTGATACCTTTTATCCTGATGGTCTCGGGAACCCTTATGGTTTTAGTTCAATATGATCCTTGGATCACAGTTATCTGGATTATTTTGTATCTTATTGTCAACATTTTTCAAGCCGGATGTTGCGTAGGTTGTCCCTACCGGGGTAAGTATTGTCCGGCTTTTGTGGGCGTTTATTTTGGGAATATTCTCTCTCGTATTCTTTATCCCCAACGTCCATTTGACAAGAAATTCTTTGAACGTAATGCCATGGGTGGTGAGATCGCACTAACGATCTTTATACTATATCCATTGTACTGGCATTTTTTCAAGAGTCCCTGGAATATTCTGGTCTATTTTATTTTACTGTTGCTACATATTATTCTATTCATGCCTTTACAATGCTCCAAGTGCAGCTATAGCGGCACCTGTCCCGGAGGGCAAGCTTATCATCGTTGGTGTAAACTTTTCAGAAAATGTAAACAGTGAAATATTTATTAAACGGACAACAAACCGAAAGACTGACCTTACGTCTTTTTGAAAAAGATGATCTTTCTCAAATGGAAGATCTTTTCAAAGATCCTCAAGACCGTACTTTTCTTGCCATGCCGCAGGAGCCCTCAACAAAAGAACTGATGAAGTTATGGTGGGGTTATTGCACAAAACGATATGAAAGCGACAGGGGCGGTGAGAATGCCATGATCGATAAAGCCACCGGAAAACTGATCGGTCAGTGTGGATTATTGGTTCAGGATGTCGACGGTAAAAAAGAGTTGGAGGTATCTTATGCGGTTTTGCCGAAGTATCGCAATATGGGTTATGCCACAGAGGTTGCCAAAAAAATGCGAGACTTTGCATTTGAACAAGGATACACCGACTCGCTTATTTCCATTATTCATACCGATAACCACAAATCCGAAAAAGTTGCGATTAAAAATGGCATGACAAAAAGCTCGCAACTCGTTCTTTGGGATATACCGGTCTATATTTACAGGATCAACAAGAAAGACTGGCAAAAGAAATAACCTCTCTTAATTATATTATCACATAAAAAGCAGA
>CAYVLJ010000015.1:4720-9759 GCA_964452375.1 uncultured bacterium
TAAAAAGCAGATAATATAAGTCCTAAAAAAATATTTTATAAAAAATGACAAGAAGTGCTAATTATTCGCTCTTATTCTTTTCGGCTTTTTTTGTGTAGTAGACAACCGTTTCAAGTTCTGATTCAAGATCCACATTATTTACATAAGCGTCTTCGGGAACATTCAAGCTTATCGTGGCAAAATTGATAAAACCCCGGACGCCGTTTTGGTATAATTCATCAAAAACAGACTGCGCAACATCATCGGGAACAGCGAGGATAGCATGCTTGACAGGATTCTCGCTGAGATATTTTTTTAAACTTGTCGGCGGATAGACCGGTATCGACGGTTTATTTGTCAATACACCGACAGAAGGATCAAACGCTGCGACGATGCGCAAACAACCTTCATGAAATCCCTGATACCGACTTAGGGCTTTACCAAGATTTCCATATCCTATCAAAATGACCGGTATATCTCTATTGAGGCCAAGAATTCCTTTGAGTTCATTCAAAAGGATCTTAACGTTATATCCTCCTCGCTTATTTCCACGGATCCCGAACAGTGAAAAATCTTTTCGGATCTGTGTTGCCGGAATACCCAGATAGCTTGAGATCTTTTCTGCATGGGTTCTTTCGATACCATTTTTATCCAAACGCTGCAAAGTTGCTTTATATTGCGTCATCCTGCTTACGTGATTTTTAAAATTCATGAGATTCTCCTTTGACCTGATAAGTTAATATCCTTTATGACATTTCACAAGATTATCGTGAATATTATCACATAATTTATATTATGAGATGATATGTCATGTAACAAATATAATGACATTTTATTCTTCAATTTTAATAATACATTCAAACAATAAACGTTTGTTCACCGGAGCCTTTAAAAATGTGCAATAAATGAAGCTGAAAACTCCCCCATACAAACAAATAATTGTCATCCAGAAACCCTGAAGTGTCGGGATTGTTTCTCCGGGATCTGATGTCGTATATAGATATTTCCAGCGTCCAATAAAAAAGCCCCTGCGCGAAGCATGGGGCTTTTTTCTACTATTGGGAAATAGTGATTATATTTTAAACAGCATGTCCGAATAGGTTGGCATGGGCCAATCTTCCAGGGCGCAGATCTCTTCCATGGCATCCCCTGTCGAACGAAGTTTTTCCATATTGACGGTCAATACATCGCCGGTATATTTTGGAGCATCTTCTTCACTGAGGCTTTCAAGCTTTTGAAGATCGGTTTTCAGTGTTTTAATACCTTCCGTAAAAGTTTCCAGCAGCGTGTTTATTTTTTCCAGCAATTTGACTTGTAAACTGTTACTAACGCCTATAACTCCCAGCCTGTGGGCATTTTCCGCGATCCTTGTCTGATACTTTAGCATAGCGGGCAGTATCTGACGTTCTGCCATGACCAGCATGGTGGTTGCTTCGATACGGTTTTTCATGACATAGTTCTCAAGCAGGATCAGCATGCGTGCTTTCAGTTCTTTTTCACTCAGGATCTTCTGGCGTTCAAACAAAGCGATGTTCTTTTCAGCGCAGAATTCCGGATAGACATCGACACTCTTATTGAAACACGGCAAGCCGCGCTTTTCGGCTTCTTTATGCCAGTTTTCGGAATAGCCGTCACCGTTGAACACGACGCGTTTGTGCTTCTTATATATGTCTTTGATGATTCCCTTGACTTCCTCACCTTTTTCAAGGCGGTCGGCGATCTTTGACAGGGTATCTGCGATGATCGCATTAAGAATCATATTGGGTCTGGCAAGTGATCCCTGGGAAGAAACCATGCGGAATTCGAACTTGTTGACCGTAAAAGCGAATGGTGATGTTCTATTTCGATCGGTATCGTCTTTGGAGATATCAGGTAAAGCCGATACCCCGAATTTAAAGACCTCTTTTGATCTTTTGTTTACTTCTTCATTGTTTGCGATCTTATCAAGCAAGGCGGTCAAAGTATGTCCCAAATATACGGAAATAATAGCAGGGGGTGCTTCATTGGCGCCCAAACGATGATCATTTCCCGGGGTTGAAGCCGACAGTCTGACCAGGTCGGCATGTTCGTCAACGGCTTTAACTACCGCAGCGATAAACAACAGAAAACGTTTATTGTCTTCCGGTGTATTACCCGGCGATAAGAGATTAATACCATCATCGGTACCGACTGACCAGTTATTGTGTTTTCCTGAACCGTTAACCCGTGCAAAAGGTTTTTCATGGAGCAAGCAAACCAGCTTATGGCGCCGGGCAACACGTTTCATCACATCCATTACAAGGTGATTTTGATCTATGGTCACGTTGCAGTCACCGTAAACTACAGCAAGTTCGTACTGATTCGGTGCGACTTCGTTATGTTTGGTTTTAGCTGAAACTCCCAGTTTCCATAATTCCATATCCAGATCGTTCATGAACTCGGATACTCTTTCTTTGATCGAGCCAAAATAATGGTCATCGAGCTCATGACCTTTGGGTGCGGGCGCTCCAAAAAGTGTGCGTCCTGTCATCTGCAGATCGAGACGTTCATTGTAATAATCTTCATCAACGAGGAAATATTCCTGTTCGGGACCTACTGATGTCACTGCGTATTTGGAACTGGTATTGCCGAGTAATTTCAGAACACGTATCACTTGTCTTGACAGGGCTTCCGTTGAGCGCAGCAAAGGTGTCTTTTTATCAAGCGCTTCACCCGTATAAGAGCTGAAGGCAGTCGGTATATACAAGGTTTTGCCGTTTTCATCATCTTTGATAAATGCCGGCGAAGTCACATCCCAAACCGTATACCCACGCGCTTCAAAGGTAGCTCGAAGACCACCGCTCGGAAAAGAAGAAGCGTCCGGTTCTCCCTGTATAAGTTCCTTTCCTGAGAATTCCATGATAATTGAGCCGTCTCCGTTGGGAGAGACAAACGATTCGTGTTTTTCTGCGGTAATACCGGTCAAGGGTTGAAACCAATGCGTATAATGCGTGGCTCCCTTTTCGATCGCCCAGTCCTTCATGGCATTTGCAACGATCTCAGCTATATTTGCATCAAGTCTTCGATGTCCTTTAATGATGAGTTTAAGCTGTTCATAAATATTTTTCGGCAAACGCTGACGCATGACCGCATCGCCAAATACATTGACGCCAAATACTCTTATAATATCGGTGTCTGTGTGCTTCATCGGTATTCCCTTCGATTTCATGATTCAAAAATCTGCGCTAAATTAAAACGCCTATTCCTAAATAACAACAATAAATTTAAAATAACGAGTTATTTTTTGAATATCATTGATATTCTTTATTATTTCTCGAATTATTATAACTATTATTGTGTTTTTATTGGTTATTTTTCACATTAATTGAAAAATACTTATCAATACGACGCGAGAGGATCATAGACAGTTTTCTTCCAAGCAAACCACCAATGATCATCAGCGCCAATCCCGTGATAAATTGGAGCAATTCTTTGGGAATGCCCGTTTCGGGGAACAAAAGCCCTAAAAAAATACCACCCACAAAAAAGATCATGGGTATGCCATATGCCAGCAATGACGTTTTTATCAGAATGTGCTCTTTTTCCTCTATCACTACTTCATCACCAATTTTCAGATCTTCACGATCGTTCAAAATGATCTTGGCATCATCACAATCTTTTTTACTGCAAAGAGCATGTGCGGCGCAACCTTTGCAGGCATCCATATTTTCTTGGACTTGAATAACGACCTTGCCGTCTTTTTTTTCTGTTATGACACCATGTGTTGGCATATTTCACCTTAAATGCAGAGACGCGATGAATCGCGTCTTTACATCATTTGTTTTCTTCTTCCTTTACCGGTTTCTCGCTTTCGGATTCCGGCTTCTGAGCAGGTTTAGGCTTTCTGGGTTTCTTTACATGTTCGATGCATTGATTCGGACAAACCGTAGCACAAAGTCCGCAATGTTTGCATTTTTCATAATCAATTACGGCCAGATTATCGATCACGTGGATCGCATCGAACGGGCATTTTCTTTCACAGGCTCCGCAAGCAATACAGGACCGAGTGCAAATTTTCATAGCATAACGTCCTATATCGTGGTTCTTGCACAACACTTTCGTTCTATGTGAAAGAGGATGAAGTTCCATCAGATCACGAGGGCACACATCCACACATTTACCACATGCAACGCATTTTTCTTCATCCACTACAGGCAGGCGATTCTCTGAGATCCTGATCGCATCAAAAGGGCAAGCTCTAGCGCAATCACCTAATCCCAAGCAACCGAATTCGCATAATTTTTTTCCACCCGATACCAGCGTAGCGGCAATACAGGATTGGGCTCCCTGATATTCCCCTTGATAGGCGATCTCTTCCAATCCGCCCTGACACATGCAGCGCGCAATTTCTTTTTCGCCCTTTTTCACCTCGACGCCCATGATAGCGGCGACTTTTTCAGCAACATCCGCACCGCCCACCGGGCACCCGTCAACCGGAGCGGCGCCTTTGGCAACGGCATCGGCAAAGGCCTGACAGCCCGGGAATCCGCATCCGCCGCAATTTGCGCCGGGGATCACATCCATGATCTCCACAACACGGGGGTCTTCTTCAACATGTAATTTTTTATTCGCAACAGCCAGTATGATGGCAAAAAGCAACCCCAGTCCACCCATACTTCCCGCTGCAATTAGAATTGATTGTATATCCATTATTCTTCCTTAGATTATTCCTGCAAATCCCATAAAAGCCAAAGCAAGACTTCCCGCAATGATCATGGTAATGGCTGCGCCTTTAAATGATTTCGGTACTTCGACCAATTCCAATTCCTCGCGAATACCGGCCATGATAACCAGCGCCAAAGTAAAACCTGCGCCCGCGCCCACACCGTAGATCAGGGTTTCCATAAAATTATATTCTTTTAAAACAGCCGTCAAAGCCAATCCGAGAATAGCGCAGTTCGTAGTGATAAGGGGCAGAAAAATACCCAGCGCGTCATACAGGGGTTTGGAGACCTTTTTGATGAACATTTCCACAAATTGTACCAGCGAGGCTTCTTTTGCCTGATCCAGTTTTTCCATGGTAAAAATCCGGCTGTGTTCTT
>CAYVLJ010000015.1:9769-25306 GCA_964452375.1 uncultured bacterium
GGCCACGTATTGCAGAATTTGCAAGTTAAAAGGCACCAGGATAAGGTTATAGATCAACCAGGTCACCATAGCTGCAATGACCATGACAAAGGTTGTAGCCATCCCCATGCTGAAAGAGGAATCTACTTTCTTGGAAACGCCAACAAAGGGACAAATTCCCAGGAACTGCTGGAGCACGAAGTTATTGATCAATGCCGCTGATATAAAGATAACTAAGAGGTTCATGCTTTCCTCCTTTCATTGATCAGGTTAGCCGCCGCGATCAAGCATCCAAGTGTTATGAAAGCACCCGGCGCAAGCGCCATTACCCCCCAGGCATATTCACCCGGAAATAATGTCAAGCCAAACCATGTTCCGGCACCAAGGATCTCGCGAATTGAACTTAGGACTAACAGGGTCAGCGTAAACCCGGTTCCCATTCCCAAAGCATCCAATAGCGAGCGGCCAATGCCGTTCTTGGAGGCGAAAGCTTCCTGACGGCCCAGGATCATACAGTTCACGATGATCAGCGGAATGAAGGGGCCCAGACTCTTGGAAATATCCGGAACGAATGCTGCCAGAAATCTGTCGGCAATGGTCACGAAAGTTGCAATGATCACAATGAAAGCAGCAATACGGACCTGAGGAGGAATGACCTTGCGGAACATCGAGACCAGAAAGCTGGAGCATACCAGTACAAAGGTGGCTGCCAAACCCATGGCTAAACCGTTCTCCGCAGTGGAGGTCACAGCAAGGGTAGGACAAAGTCCCAGTAACTGAACCAGTACCGGATTCTCGTCCCAGAGCCCTTTAATGAATTCTTGTATTGCGGGTTTTTTATTCATATTTATTTCTCCAACACGTCAATTATTTATTTAACAGGGTTTTTGCCTCTTTAATGCCTTTATTCAGGATATCAACAACGGCAGCCGATGAAATGGTCGCGCCGGTAATGGCTTCGATCTCAGTAGCTTTTGATGGCTTTGCATTCTTTACATAGGTAATGCCCGGAGTTGCTTTCACACCCTTGAACTGCGCCATGAACCAACCTGGGTCATCCTTTTTTGAAGGATCGTTTTCTATCTTTGTCCCCAAACCGGGCGTTTCAACCTGAGCGATCATTTTGGTTCCCAGGATCTCCGAGAAATCCGGCGTTACACCGACCATGATCACCAGTTCACTTTGATAACCGCCGCCGGAGACCTGAAAAGCATAGCCGACCTCTTCACCGTTCTTGGTCGCTTTGTAGATTATCTTGTCGCCCTTTTCAATGGCTTCAACTTTAACTCCCATAGGCAGTACTGCTGATACGGCTTCATTTTTGAGCTCATTTTGATAAGCTTCGATCCTCGGTTTTGTATAAGAATCCAATACCGCCAAAACACCACCGGATATGATGGTAATGATGGTCAGTACGATAATGATCTTTGCTGTATTGTTCATATCCCTCTCCTATTTCTTTGGTTCTTCCCGGATCTCGCCGAAATATTTCGGGCGCGTCCAGCGGTTCAGCAGAGGCACCAGTCCGTTCATGAACAAGATAGAATACATCACGCCTTCGGGAAGGCCGCCCCAAACCCGTATCACGACCAATATAAGGCCCATGCCAACCCCGTATATCCAGGTTCCCAGGGGTGTGACTGGTGAAGTTACCATATCCGTCGCCATAAAAAAGGCGCCCAGGATCAAACCACCGGAAAAGACCATAAACAATGGACTTGGATAAGCGACCGGATCGGCCAACCAGAGAATACCGGAAAAGACCAAGACCGTTCCGATATAGCTGACAGGAATACGCCAGTCGGCATGTTTGAGGATCAGCAGAAAAATACCGCCGACCAGCAATGCCAGCGCTGATGTTTCACCGATACAACCACCAATATTACCGAAGATCAATGACTTCAGTCCGGTTTCACCGCCACCGGAAAAGAAAGTTGCCAAGGGTGTAGCACCTGTTACGGCATCCGTTGCAGCAAATGCCGGTAAGGTCCAGGTTGTGATCTTAACGGGAAAACTTGCCTGAAGGAACGCTCGTCCCAATAAAGCGGGATTGAAAATATTATTGCCCAGTCCGCCAAAGACCTGTTTGCCAAAAACAATGGCAACAACCGCACCTAATGCGGTCCCCCAAATGGGGAAAGTCGGCGGCAGTGTCATGGCAAGAAGGAGTCCGGTCAGTATCGCCGATCCGTCATCAATGGTCAAACCGGTTTTCATGATCTTGTTGCAAAGATACTCGGCAACCATAGCAGAGAACACAGCGACCAGGATAGTGATCATGGCATGTTTACCAAAGAAGAAGAGCGATGCGATCACGGCCGGCATCAACGCGGCAATGACCGTATACATGATCTTTGGTACTGATTTTTTCCCCTTATTATGAGGTGCCGGAGCAACAATGGTCATACGTTCGGATTTGAACAATTTTCGTCGCGGATCGGGTGTTGGTTTGGGTTTCGTTGTTGATTTATCTTCTGCACATGGCTTTGCTTCTTTTGCCGGTGCCGTTTCGATCTTTTTTTCTTTTTTCGGCTCTTCCGGAGCGGTTTTTACATCAGTCATGCTTTCTCCTTTGCCTGTTTCGCCTTTTCTTCACGGAGACGAACTTTCCCTACCTTGATCCATTGAACAAGAGGAATGTTCGCAGGACAAACAAAAGCGCATGAACCGCATTCGATACAATTCATCACGCCGAACTCTTCAAGATTCTCTGTAAGTTTTTCCTGTGCGAATTTTGATAAACGCAGAGGCATCAAGTTCATGGGACAAGTATTAACGCAGGATCCGCAGCGAATACAGGGAAATGTCGTTAATTCTTCCACCAGGTCACAGGTCACGGCAACGATACCGCTGCTGCCTTTTACGACCGGAGATTCAAGGTGATATTGGGTCATGCCCATCATCGGACCGCCCATAAAGATGCGATGAACGTCGTCTTTGACATTTCCGCACACTTCAAATAAATTCTTGAAAGGTGTTCCGAGACGAGCCCTTAGATTTTTGGGGGTTTTGATCCCGTCGCCCGTAACCGTGATCACACGCTGGATCAGGGGTTTGGCTTCAACGACCGCTTCGGCCACCGCATGTGCCGTAGCAACGTTGTTTACCACCACACCGACATCCATAGGAAGTTTGCTATAGGGAACTTTGCGCTTTAAGACCGAATAGATCAGCATCTTTTCTGCGCCTTGTGGATATTTTACCTTAAGAGGAACCACCGTAAAGGGATATCCCAACTCAACCACTCGTTTTTGCATTTGAGCGATCGCTTTCGGCTTATTGTTCTCAATGCCGATATAACCCTTCTTAACGTCAAGGATATGCATCATAATGGCCATACCGAGCAAGATCTTATCCGTCTCTTCTATCATCAGGCGATCATCGGAAGTCAGATAAGGCTCACACTCCACACCATTCAAAATAAAAGAATCGATCGCTTTATCTTCAGGCGGATTCAATTTTACATGGGTTGGAAAAGTTGCTCCTCCGAGACCGACGATACCTGCATTCCGGATCGTTTCCAGTAATTTTTCTTTCGGTTCCCATTTCCAATCATCGATCTTATCCAGCAATTCCCACTCATCTTCACCTTCACGTTGAATATGGATCATGGTCGCACGCATACCCAAAGGATGGTAATACTTGTTGATATCCTTAACAACCCCGGTAACGCTGGAATGAATGGGTGCTGAAACATACGCGCCCGTATTGGCGATGATCTGGCCTGTTTTGACCTTATCTCCCTTTTTAACCAAAGGTTCGCAAGATGCTCCGATGTGCTGCTGCAATGGAATGAAAACTTCATCCGGCAGAGGCAAAGTCTCTATCGGCTTGTCCTGACTGAAATACTTGTAGTCTTCTGGATGAAGTCCTTTTTTAAATGTTGATAGCTTCAATGTGTATCTCCCATTGAAATACTGTAGTTTTTATGCCTAATTAACAATGCGTAAATATAGTGAAAACGGGATGAAAATCCATTGAGTTTTTGAAGAATATTATTAAAAATAAGAAAAGAAAAACATAAATGACAAGATTGTTTACCGTCATGATAACAGGATTTACGTGATGGCTTTAAATTCGCTGTCCAATAATTGTTTTTCACGCTACAGAACACTCCTTAATATGTATTATTCATAAAATATATTTCGATGCGCGTGTTCGGGAGGCTCGAGAGCCTCCCTTTTCTATTGGGCGACTCACGAGTCGCCCCTACACTTCCATTCATAATTTTCCTGATTCGCACACTACCCCTAACTCCCACACAAATAAAAAAGGCGGACACATGGGTCCGCCTTTACTTTTTATTTTTGCCTTTTTCCTTATTTAAGGAGGGTCATCCTATTCACGCTATATTCCTCTCCTGCGCTGATCTTATAGAAATAAACACCGGAGCTCAGGAATGAAGCGTTGAATTGCAGGTCCCATGATCCCGCATCGAAGGGCTGGTCGGCCAAAACCATCACTTTTTGTCCGCGCGTATTAAAGATCTCGATCTTTACATGCTCCGCTACGGGTAAGTCAAACCGAAGTGTTGTAATGGGATTAAACGGATTCGGATAATTGGGATGGACCTTGAAACTTTCAGGGATCTCAGCTATGGCGCTGACAACAACATTAAAATTAAATTTAGCGGTATCTGCCAGTTCGCCTACACCATTATCCTTTACGATCACCATGATCTCGCTGGTTCCAATATAGTCCTCATCCGCTTTCAATCTGAATTTTTCAGCAGGTATTGAATAACGCCTGATCGCAATGGCGGATGTGTCGGTAATAACATCCATCGTTAACACATCACCCTCATCGGGATCACTATATTCCGCGAAGTAATAAACACTGGTTGAAGGCGGAACCGTTGTGTCAGGAATGGCGGTGATCGTTGGTCTATGATTAGGGGGATAAGTTCCTTCGGCTTTATTAGCCATTCTCAAATGATCTACATAAACCGTAAATGCTTCTTCCGGACTTTCAGTGCCCGGTGAAAATTGAATTGACTCAAAACCATATGAGGTTCCATCCATAATACCGTTGGTAAGTCCTCCCCATTCTCCAAACTGTGACGGATCATGTATATCCCATTCAACAAGTTTCCAACCCACCCAGTCGATAGTATACCAGGTGGAGACTTCGTAAGTATTGGGGCTGCCGTCTTCACGTATGCTGAAACGAAATTTGTTTTCATTTCCATCACCATAGATATAGGCCTGAAGAACATCCATTGTCGCGTCAAAAGATGTATTAAGATAAAGATCGCGTGCATGAACCCTTACAAACCAGGAAGAAGAAGTCGGTACAATAACGATCTTCATAGAGCTTTTATCGGGTAATCCGGATACGCGATTGCCCGTGACAAAACTGGTCGTGGAAGAACTTTCATTTATTCCGGAAGTTGATCCGCTTCCGGATGGATTCCACCAGCTGTATGTACCGGTCAAAGCATCGATCCGGCTTCTGCCAAGATAATATGTGCTGTCCGTTCTGAAACTGATTGTTTCTCTACTCATGACATTACCGGCCGTGTCTGTGATGCCTTCCAACAATTCAAGAGTTACCACGGAACTTGAAGGATAAAAGGAATTTGGCTTAACATTTACATAGCTCTTATTATCTGCTCCATTCATCGCCGTATAGGCGGGAGTAAGCGTATATCCGTCATAATTGAATCTCAAATGATCCGCCAGAGTGCTATTGTCGATCAGTTCATTGAAAATGAGCGTAACGGGTGCATCGGTATCTACCCCGACGTCGCCATCAGCTGGATAAGTCATTTGTACAATGGGTGGTTCCGCATCCGCGCCGGAAATAGTAAATGAGAAACTGTAGGCATCTCCGCCTGAGCCGTCTTTATTTCCATCAAGCTGAAGTCCGGCCTGATCAACGGTCGAGCCTCCGAGCGTAACGGTATAAAGCGTACTAAATGCCCAGGATCCGCTGACATTGAGAATAAGATGGTCTTCCTTTACCCAGGTCGGATGATCCCAGCTCAGTGATTGATTTGACAATGCCGGTGTAATATTCAGATTGGATTCGATACTTTCAGGATCCATATTCTTATTAAATTCTATTTTGACGATCTTATTATTTGGCACATCAGTGGCAGAATTTACCGGATCATTTGTAACAACTATCGGCAGCGTCGTCGGCAGCGTTTGTGTACTTAGAATATTTGAAACCGGGGATTCCACCCAGTAACGGGTACACTGGGTTACACCGTAATAATACTTATTGCTCAGCTGTAACTCATTAAATGTTTCATTGTGTGTAAAAACCGAATCGGAATAAACGATCTTAACGATCTCGGTTGAATCAACGTCAATGGCGCTGTTGTCGGATCGATAGATCACAAACCATTGCGGGTCTGTGATGCTGACATCCGGTGTGATTGTCAATGTATATGAAGTGTCGTTATTCTTAACCATTTCAAGGGCGGGAGCCGGTGGTACCGTATTGTTCATAAACTCATAACTGGGCTGTTTCGTTTTATTGGCAAAAACGGTATGTGAGCTTTCCAGCGCGTATTCGGAATCTTTCCAGTCCCCGTAGGAAAAGAACTGGAAACCTTTTACCCAGGCGAGTTCCCGGCACCGGTTAACGATACCCATATGCGCACCCCAGGTGGATATTAAATATGACCCCGGACCAACGGAAAACGGTCGGCCCGCAGCTATTCCCGAGGATATGTTCGGTTCCCAATCCGATGTCAAATGGTAAACCATGTCCCTGCCGTTCAGCCAGTGATAACACATTGGGGTTAACAGATCGATCCACCCTTCATTGAACCATTTTGCCGCATCTTGAAATACGGAGTAATAACCGTTCCAACTGGCAGCTTTATAGCGTCCCAGTGCCGCCGGGGAGACCTTGACCCATGGTTTCATTTTCTGAACCGTATCGTGAACGGCTTCTATGAACACATTGGTTGCCGCCCTGCGCCAATCAGCCCAAGAATCAAATTGCACTCCGGGAGTTGCATCAGGGTAAATATCAGTGAGATCCGGAATACCGCCGCTTTCGGGATGTTCCACATCAAAGAGATAACGAATACTGGGAGAGGGTACCATTGGTGCGCGATTTGAATTTGCATCCTGTGTTTCGCGGGAAATAAGATATTCTTCCATTCCCGGAGGGAATACACCATCCGGCAGCATATTGTCCTCAACGATCTGTGCGAAAGCCGTACTGACCTCGGTCGTATCATATTCGTTCCATCTTACATAATCGAAATGAATGCCGTCAATATCATAATTGGCAACGATCTCGGCAGCCAGATTCACGGTATAGTCGCGAACTGCTTTCAGACCGGGTGACAAAGAACGTGAGGCGCCCATGGCATTACCGCTGCCGTCCCGGCAAACCCATTCCGGGTGTTCCGCAGCGGGAGCTCCAGATATCGTGCTTGAACAATGGAAGGTGTTGAACCAGGCATGCAATTCCAGGCCGCGCTTGTGGGCTTCTTCAACGGCATAAGCCAAGGGATCGTAACCGGGGTCACTATATCCAATATAAGAACCCCATGGTTCAATTGCCGATGGATAATAGACGGTGCCGCCCTGACGAACCTGCCAGAGTATTGCATTCATTCCGGCTTCAACATGTTTATCCAGGATCTCACGCGTTCTGGCTTTCAACTGTTCCGCAGACATGCTGGAAGAAAACTGGTGCCAGGTTATGGACCAGGTTGCGCGAAACTCCCTGTTATCGGCTGCCAATATGGCGCCGGTGAACATACAGATCAATAATACAATACTTAATACTTTCTTCATTTTACATCCTATCTATAGAGGTAATACTTCTTTGACATTTCCCTGAATTCTTCAACATCACGTTCAAAGATGGGCTTTATATCGTCAAATTTATAATTTTTCATAAATTCTTTTCGAATCTCATCGGTCCCGCACACAATATCGAACATTCTCCACCGGTTCTCTCCCATTTTCAGCAGATCATACTCCGGATAAAGCCTGTTGTGCACTTCCATAAAACGAAACTGAAGATACATGAGTTCCACTTTCCGGAAATCTGTGATATGAATCTGAACTCCCTGCACCTGCTTGCCTTCGTCGGCGCCATAAAAAGGTTTGTAAGCTACCGGGCGAAAGACAACGCCTTCAAGGCCAAGTGCATTCATCTCATCGGCAAGTTCCTGTGAGTCGATCCATTCCGCAGCATAACATTTGAACGGCGTTGTGTAACCGATCCCGATATTCAATTTGTAAAGCTCGCCTAGAATCCCCGTAGCTACAGAATAAGGCGGCGTATTCCCCGCGGGAAGGTGCGGAGGAGAAGGAGCCCACATCAATCCGGTGTCATCCCATGCCATTTTCCGCTTCCATCCTTTCATGGGAACGACCGTCAGATCGCATTTCAAGGCGTCAGTCAATAAACCTTCTTCATTATAGACCATCGCCAGCTCACCGATCGTTAAACCGTGAACGTAGGGGATCTTATACGCAGAAACGCCTGAATAAAAACCATCCCGAACCGTTGCGCCTTCAACGATGTTACCGGTCAATGGATTAGGGCGGTCCAGAACAACAAATTCTTTGCCGTATTTTGCTGCGGCTTCCATACAGTAACCCATTGTTGAGATATATGTATAGGAACGACAACCGATATCCTGGATATCAAAAACCAGCACATCGACATTCTCAAGCGATTCCTCTGTTGGCGCCCGGTGTTTTCCATACAATGAAAATGCTTTAACGCCTGTTACCGGGTCTATATCGTCTTCGATCTTATCTCCGGCTGCATAATTGCCCCGGACACCATGTTCGGGTCCGTATAAGGCAACCAATTCAACTTCAGGAGCTTCAAACAAAATATCAACGGTGGATCTGAGATCTTGAGAAACGCCGGTCGGATTAGTGATCAATCCTACGCGTTTTCCTTTCAATATATCAAAACTCTTGTCTTCCAGGACATCAATGCCCAATTTGACCTTAGGCTGTCCGGCAAAACAAATACCTGCTATTAAAAGCAAAGTGATGATCTTTTTCATAATAAACTCCCTTTAGATTTTTATAAATATCTTCTTACGGTAAAGAATGAGCGAGATCGCCCAAAACAACGTGATCGTAAAAAGCGCAAAAAGCAGTGATGCATCAATCGCGCTGTAATTTGCAAGCGGCATAAAGACTTTGGCAAACACCCAGGTTTTGATGCCGACCGTCGCGTCACCCATGGGAATGAATTTAAAATATGCGATACCCTTAGCATAAAAAGCAGATAGAACAAAAATGAAAAGCGGGTTAGATCCGAATACCACAAAAGGTTCGGTAGCGCTTTTCCAGCCCAGAATATCAATGAGCAAGATGGATAAAGCCAAAAAGATCATAGCCCAGCCGCCCATCAACATAACGTAAGATGAGCTCCAGATCGGCTTATTGATCGGGAAGAACAAGCTCCACAATAATCCGATAGCAAGAAAGATTGCTCCGCGGATGAGCATTTTTTTGACCAGTGCTTTCTTATCCGGGTTCTCCAGTATCATCATACCCGTCAAATAACCAAGAATGGTCGTTACAACGGCCGGAAGCGTACTTAGCAGACCTTCGGGATCAAACGCAATACGTGCTCCCATGCTGTCACGATAGCCGTGATACATATGGCCGTCACCAAGAATGGCCAGATCAAATTTCCGTACAAGAACATCTTCAATACCGAAACCTCCGGTTGAAGCCAATAATATCCAGTAGCCCACAAGAATGGATGCTGAGATCCAGATAACAACTTTTCTATCGAATTTCAGAACAAGCAAAGAGGCAAATAAATAACAAAGTGCGATCCTTGGCAATACACCTACCAGACGCCAGGTCCCAAAAAGATTTTTAACTACTTCACCGAATGTTTCCCCGCCAACGGGCCGAAGAAAAGCCAGCAAGATACCGATCCCGTAAATGATGAGTGTGCGTTTAATGATCTTTTTAGTAGCGTCTTTATTTAATTCATAATCGTATTTTCTAAAAGAGAATGCCATTGCAACACCCACAATGAACAGAAAGAAAGGAAAAACAAAATCCGTGGGTGTCCAGCCGTGCCACGCGGCATGTTTCAATGCACCGTATTGCGCGCCCCATGTACCCGGATTATTCACCATGATCATCAGTGCGACAGTCGCGCCTCTGAACACATCCAATGCGATAAGTCGTTTTGATTCGGCCATCTTAATCCTCATAAATTAGTTCTATGAATATCTTGTTAATCTAATGATTAATCGCTCAAGAGACAAGTTTTTGAATGATGAATTATAAATTATGGATGATGGATTGTGAATTATGAATAAAAACAAAATACAATTAATCGGTATGTCTTTGATTGAATATGTACGGTTGATATTTAATCAGGGATCATTTTTTTCCTAAATAAACAGATCCGGGATATCCCTTTTGGACATTTCAACTATTAACAAAAAGCCCCGCTCAAACGAACAGGGCAATTAAACTTATATTATTACAAACCGGGTGCCGGTTTTTGGTTATTTCATAAAAACCATTTTTCGCGTGTTGACAAAATTACCGGCTTTCAACGTATAAATGTATATACCGGTGGATACCATATTTGCATTCATATCCCTGCCATCCCAAATCACTTTATGCCAGCCGGCTTGCTGGCCGGAAATATTCCATTGTCTGATCTTGCGGCCGGTCAGGCTTGTAATGGTCAAATTGATATCCGAAACTTCAGGAAGCGCATAGACAAGTGTTGTGGTCGGATTGAAGGGATTGGGATAATTCTGAGCCAGATCAAACTCATCAGGTGCGGCTGTAACTGCAACCGTAATGTTTGCTGTTTCTGATGCCTCACTTTCATTTCCATGAAAATCAACCCCAGTAACCCGATAATAGTATATTCTGTCAGTCTCAACAGATTCATCTACAAAAGCATTTTCGCTTGCCGAAGAATATACAGACATACCTTCAATTGTGAAATCTGGTGTTTCGCTACGATAGATATTATAATATTGCAGATCTTCATCTATCGAAGCATCCCATTTCAGTTCAACTGCTGCTTCTACGAGTGCTGCACCAAGTCCCGTTGGAACTGCCGGTGCCAGGTTATCGACTGAATACCCTTGAACGGTCGGACTTCCAAAGTTGCCCTCGATCATGCCAGCGATAACTCTGAAGTCAAGCACGCCGTCACTTTGATCCGATGAATCAACCGGAGTATGAGCAAGAAGGCTATAACTGTCGGCACCATAGGCCACCATTGAGTTTGAACTTATCCAGCCGGTTCCATTGTTTATCTCAACGGTATACATTTCCAGACTGTCCTCAGCGGCACGCTGTGCATCCAAAACATCTGTATCATGCACTGAACGTGTAAAGTTCACGGTAACCCAACCGCCTTGATCTTCAGGCACATCTTCAACCGAAGTAATTACAGCATAACTTGATCCTGATATTTGGATGTAATTCACCATTTCTTTTGTATCTGTATTACTACCGTCACTGACGGTTAATGTCACGGTATATTCTCCGGGGGCATTATAAACATGAACGGGATTGGGGGCTGTACTGCTTTTACCATCACCAAATTGCCAGTTCCAGGTGGTGATCGCAGCTGTCCCGGCTTGTGATATATCGGTAAAATGAACTTCAAGCGGAGCATTTCCGCTTGTAACATCCGCTTCAAAATCTGCGATCAATTCCGTTGAAGATTTCCATAACCCTTTGTGGCTGCCATATATCCAGGTACTGCCGTCATATGAAATATCACAGCCATATAATTGTTTGGTGCCAATATCGGGCAATGGTGTTATTTCCCATGTAAAGCCACCGTCTTGGGTTGTAAAACAGGCTTTGCTGCTGTCGTATCCAACAGCTATACCATCAAGATCATTTTCCGCTATTGTTATGGCATGCAATCTACCGGGTGGAGAGTTAAAGCTTGATGCCGACCAATGCGCACCTCCGTTATCTGTTCTCCAGATATTGGTTTGAGGGATGCCCGATACTAAATACGTCAGAACGAAAACATAGGTATCTTCATCAAGCATTTGCAAACTTCTACCGGAATGGGAGTAATAGCTATTATCCAAAACAGGAAGATCTCCCTGAATACTATGCCAGCTTACACCACCGTCAATGGTCCTAAATACCTGGGCTGTATAAGGCGGTACATTATATTTCGCTAAAGCAATGCCGGTTGTTTGATTCAGCCAGTGAGCAGACAGCACATGTGGTCTCGATGTGGGCGTAGGCGTGATCGAACTTAAGGTATACGCACCGGTTCCCGGATCATACGTGATCTTTTTAAACCATCTTGTGCTTGTAACACCATATCTTGCAGTACCGCTGACATATACTAAATTTTCATTAACTTGCTGAAGGTGCATGATCTGATCTTCATTCACATCAAATCTCTGAGACCAGGTTTGTCCGCCATCTCGAGTACACCATACATATCCATAAACAATATCATAATTATAATCATTGCCGCCATCATCCACCGATAAAGAGACAGAACCAATATTTTCATTTATAAAATGAACTTTGGCTGTTGCGCCTACAATATTGGTTTGGACTTCAGGTGTAATATCCTGCCAGCTAACCCCGCCATTGACGGTTTTATACAATCTATTGCTACTTGTTACCAAATAAGCAATATCATCCGAAACGGCCGATAAGCACAGGTAATGCTTATCATCGCTTTCGGGACCCGTTTCAATTTTAGCAAAACCCGATAGTACCGGTGGATTAACAACGAATTCGTTCACAGTTATATAATCGGTTTTTATCAGCGAATCACGATCACCGTCATGACTTGCCACCAATTTTACGGTATAAACTCCTGCCACAGTATAGGTATGACTTGGATTCTGAAGGTCAGAACTTGAACCGTCTCCAAATGTCCAGCTCCATGCTGTCGGATCGCCTTCTGATCTGTCCGTAAAGACAACGGTAAGAGGCGCCGTTCCACTTGTAACGTCAACCGTAAAATCCGCCATGATCGTATCAGACTCAAAATCGGTATAGAAGGCGCCCATATCAACGATTGACCCGTCGGGATCTTTGGGGAATAAAGGGTTCCCGGCATCAATACAAGGCGACCCTTCTTGCAAATGAAAATCCGCTGCACTGACAAACATCGGATCTTCATTGATATCATTGCTATCTACAACAACATCAACATAATTTGCCGTATTATTCCAAAGACAATTATAGGAGCTGATAATATCACTGTTATCCGGAGTTAAACAATTCAATCCTTTTTCATGAACAGTAATAATATTATTTACTGTCGTAACTTCGGTAAACAATGCTTCGATCCCTGTTCCACCATTTCTTGAAATGGTATTATTTACAATATAAGCACTTCCCTCTTCGGCGATCGCAATACCTTTGTCCACATTATCGACGATCAGATTTCTATAGATAATCGGATTTGAGGTTTTGTCGGCACTAAAATTCTTGGTGGCGTAGATACCTTCTTTACACCCTGTAATTACATTGGCCATGATCATCGGACTTGCGCCTTCCATCATAATTCCGTAGTACGCATTTGTGATCGTAAAGCCTTTTACAACCATGGTATTGGGCTCATTATCCTGAAACCATAAACCATTCATATTGTTATTACAATTGATAATACAATTCTCCGGACCATTTTGTGATCTCAGGGTAAAAGGTATACCGTTAAAATTTAAATATTCTAAATATGTGCCGTCCAAAACCGTTACAACATCATTGGTGTCCGCTTCATTAATACCTTTTTGGATCGTAAGATAAGGTTGATCCTCTGAACCGGTACCCGTATCATCAGAACCGGTAGTCGCTACAAAGATCTCTCTGGCTGTAGATTGCATTACTTCAATATAATTGACTTTCGTCAACGTATCCGCGCCGGCAGAATTGCCAGCGATCAATTGAACCGTGTATTTCCCGGTATCTTGATAGGTATGGTAAGGAATCTCCTGGGTGCTGGTATGTCCATCACCGAAATCCCAAAGATATTCATCTACGTTTCCGGTTGTCTCATTTCTAAAAACAGTTTGAAAAGGAGCGTATCCCGAGGTTACCAATGCTGAAAAAGCTGCGACAGGAAGTGATTCATGAACCGTGACACATCCTATGCGTGTTTTTGTATCTGAAATAGAGCCATCTGACACTGTTAAAGAGACATCATAAACACCCGGAGTGGTATATTCATGATTGGGATATGGTTCGGTAGTAGTGTGTCCGTCACCAAAATCCCAGAGCCAGGAATTGATGGTAGTATTTTCCGCACTTGAACGATCAATGAACAGAACCGAATGCGGAGCCGGACCGCTGGAAGGTTCATGTAATTCGAAATCCGCGACGATATTTGGTGTAAGGGTTGTGTATTCATAAACACCCATGTCGGGAGCAGCGCCATTGTATTGGGAAACGGACATATCAACATAGACCGAATCATGATATTCATAATAAGCGGCACCTGCATCAATACAGGGAGAAACAGATTGCAGGGTGTAATCTGCCGCTAAATTTGGATCGACAATTGTTAATACATTATTTGAAGTAAAGCTTCCATAAGGATAGCTTCCTCTTGCAACCGGTACAATATCCTCCCCGGAATAAATGTTCGAATAAGCAAGATGAGTTGTTGCCAGCCATGAGTTAATTTGTGGGTGGGAATTACCCGATATAATTGAATTAACAATGACAGGATAACAATAATAGCCATAGGCTAATATTCCCCCACCCCATTGTGGATCCGCCACATTATCGGCTACGGTAACATTCACCAATACCGGTGATGTATGGTTGATCGTAATGCCTCCTGCCTGCATACTGGTTTGTGTTATTGAACCGGTATTATTGACTACAAGAACGTTTTCCAATCTGGTTATTGTGCTTTCCCTGCCATTGATCCAAATACCTCCTTTTTCATTAAATTGAAATTCCGAATCATAAACAAAAGCAGATCCGTGATAATCAAACCACAATCCGACGTCTGTATTGTAAAAACTTGTGCAATTTTTTATTATAACATTCATAGAACTGCCGCTAATAGTAATACCCCATTTATTGTTACTAACCGAACAATAAGATATGCTTACATCAGATTCACCATTACTGTCATCTTTATCTTGAACAAACAAACCGTTATTGCAATGACTTGAATGACAATTCGTGATCGATCCGTTAGTATTACTTAAATAAATACCACTTCCATCACAGTTTTTAACAGTTACATGATCGACCTTAATATTGGTTTCAGTACAGATTACAGCACTTCCGTCCATATCCCTGAATTCGAGACCATAAACAAAGGATGTGTCTGTCATGCAATCATTAAAATATAATCTCGCATTTTCCATAATTGTCTGAGAAATATAGGACGTATCGCCAGTAGTTAAATAGTAAGAAGATATCGTAATATTCTTTCCGTTTACAGTCGCATTGTTGCTGTTATTGTAATTACCCGGTGCAATCAATACCGTATCACCCTGGGTGGCAAGATCAACCCCTACTTGCAAAGTTGCTGCATCATCCGGAATATTTATGATGTCCGCAAATGCCAAAGTAACAAAAAATATAGATCAAAGTCTATATTATTTGTTAAAAGGCAAAA
>CAYVLJ010000015.1:25316-25749 GCA_964452375.1 uncultured bacterium
GAATCAAGATTATTCGTTTCATGACAGACTCCTTTCAAGGAAATTTATTGATAACATATAAATTTTTCCCGTAATCGATTTTCTGAATCAAGAAACCGAAATTGTTTTATGATAACAATCGGTTAACATACTTATACCTGTTAGTTATGGTCTTCTTTTAAAAATAAAGAATTATATTCAAAATAAAAGAAAAAAATAATGTGTGCAAAAACGGCTAAGTGCTTTGATATTAGGAAAATATGGTAGAGAGCGCTTGTCAGCCGTAGCCTTGTGCGAAGGATGAAGGTCAAGGTCAAGGTCAAGGTTAAGGTCAAGGTCAAGGTCAAGGTCAAGGTCAAGGTCAAGGTCAAATTAAATTGTTTATTGAATTTGAGCAATTAATTAAATGATCGATTTCTCATCACTCCTTATTCTTTCAACATTTCAACGCTTT
>CAYVLJ010000016.1:0-6235 GCA_964452375.1 uncultured bacterium
GGCAAACAGGATGCAGGATTTGACCTGTGCACTGGCAACAGGAAGTGTATATTGTATACCATCCAACTGCACTCCCTTGATATGCATAGGAAGTTTATCATTTTCGGCTTTTATTTTTGCTCCCATCTTTCTCAAAGGGTCTATAACCCTTTTCATAGGTCTGGAAGATAGAGAATCATCACCGATCATTGTTACATCCAAGCCTTTTCTACCTGCAACCAAACCTGATAAAAGCCTTACTGTCGTCCCAGAATTACCACAATTCAGAATACCGTCCGCCGGTTGCGACCAACCTTCAATACCCGGACTATCAACCTGGACAGTAAATTTTCCCAGTTCAAAAGTAACACCAAGTTTTTGAAGACAAGCAATGGTGGACAGGGCGTCTGCACCTATATTTAAATGCCTGATCAATGATTTTCCCTTGGCAATTGCAGCGAACATGAGCGCACGATGGCTCATGGATTTATCTCCGGGCAACGTGATCTGTCCGCGTACGGATTCTACAGAGTTAATGGTTTTTATGTTGGGACCGGTCATTTAAAGTTTAAGGTATATTGTTTATAGTTAAAAGGTCATTAGAATATTTGCAATCTCCAATAATTCAACTACTTCAACTTTTTAATCTTTTTCAACTTCTATTTACTCGATTCACGACTTCTGACTTCCGCTTGCCCTTCGTAGTCTTGACGTAGAAGGGTCTTCTGACTTCTGGCTACTCTTTTATTACAGTTACAAAATCCGTAACATTATACTCCAGATCTTGAATTCCCTTTTTAATCATTTTTAAACCGTAAAGGCTCTTACAGGACTCAGCTGCAATAACGAACGCATTCCTCGGCAATTTTCCATCGGCCAGCATCCTGGCAGATAGCGCGGTATCTTCTTCTTCAACCAGTAATACATCGGGATAATTTTCTTTCAAATAACTTTTACACTGACGTAATGCCTGAGGATGAGAATGAATGGATACCGGTTTATCGATTTTGACATCTTTGAGTCCCATGAGACATTGATTAACAATAAAAGGGAAAAATCCCGTTATCTTGCATGAATGCTGAGCCAACCCCTGCACGGTTTCCAACACCATACCGCCAACGGCATTCTGAATAGGCATTAGCCCAACTTGAATAAATCCAAAGTTGAGAGCATCATAAACGCGTTCAGCAGTTGTCAGACAGAAAATTTCACCTTTGGGAATATGATTGTTTTTCAGCCAACGCTGTCCCGCTTCCTGAGAGAAACTGCCTTTTTCACCCATAACACCCAATGTAAAGGGTCCGGTGAATTCCATGTTTTCTCTTCTAATATTAGCAGATACTTCATGGGTCGCCTGTAGAAATTCTTTGAACATGTTTACAGACTGAGGATTGTATAAAAGCATGTCGCGAAATAACTGAGGCGTGTCATTATTGCAAAATAATTCCACATCCCGCAGCATATTATACCCTTTTGTCGGGGTATTGGTATTCGGAAGATTCATACGTTTCAGTACATGCCCGACAAAATGGGTGACACCTTGCGAATACGCAATGCTTTTATCGTGCTCCGAGGGTGTAATGATCTTTGTAAAAAATCGCCAGGAAGCAAATATTTCCGACCAGGTACCCGCTAGTTCGGGATATTGTTCTGATGGTGTAATGATAATAAGATTATGTCTGTTTGGCGCATAGGAATCCGGACCGAACAGGGGATGTACTCCTAGATGTTTGATCCCGGGTATTTCAATATCCATCCATTCGATCGGCATCGATTTTACAGAAGCCATGTCGATGACAGTTGAGTCTTTCCCAAAATGTGATGCATTTTCTTTAATGAATGATTGCATGGAAGAAATGGGGATACATAGAAAGATGACATCCTGCTTTAAGGCTGTCTTCAGATTTACGAATCTGATGTTTTTCTTTTCATCAGGGAATACCTCAGTATTATTCTCGTAAACAAGAACAGATCCGTATTCCGAAAGAATATCGACCCATAATTTTCCAAAACGTCCGTAACCGATCACGGAATATGATAATTGGTTGATACTAGTTTTTTGCAATGGTCTTTCCCAGGGCTCCGGCAATGATCTCAATTTCTTTCATTAATTCATTGAATTGTTTAGGATAAAGTGATTGTGCTCCGTCTGAAAGCGCCTCATCCGGATTATTGTGCACTTCCACCATGATCCCGTCGGCACCTGCTGCAATAGCCGCACGAGCCATCGGTATCACAAGTTCCCTTTCGCCCATTGGATGGCTTGGATCAACAATGATAGGCAGATGAGATTTCTTCTTGATCACCGGAACTGAAGAAAGGTCCAGAGTAAAACGTGTTGATTTCTCAAAAGTCCTGATACCTCGCTCACAAAGCATGATCTTTTGATTTCCTTTGCTTGCCAAATATTCGGCTGAATTAAGCCATTCATCGACTGTCGCCGAGATTCCACGCTTAAGCAAAATGGGCTTTTTTATGTGCGCCAATTCTTTTAAAAGTGAAAAATTCTGCATATTTCTGGCACCGATCTGAATAACATCCACATATTCCTCGAACAGCGGAATATCTCCGATCGCCATGATCTCGGAAACAACAGGTATATTGAGTTGATCACCGACTTCTCTCAAATAAAGAAGTCCCTCTTTTCCCAATCCTTGAAAAGCATAGGGTGATGAACGTGGTTTGAAAGCACCCCCGCGGATCATATTGGCACCCATACCTACGATCTCCTTAGAAATGTTTTCCAGCATAGTTTTGTTTTCAATAGAACAGGGACCCGCCATAACAGCGATCTTATTACCGCCTATACTGATCTTCCCAACTTTAACGATAGAGTTTTTGGGATGAAAAGCCCTGGAACATCTCTTATAGGACTCCTGAACACGAAAAGCATTTGAAACACCGTCAAAAACCTTGAAAAACTCAGGTGTCAGAGATTGTGTATCTCCGATAATCCCATAAATGGTATTTTCCTGTCCCTGGCTGGGATGATATTCAAATCCATGGCTTGTCAGGTACTTTTCAACATGTGTCATTTGTGCTTTTGTTGCATTCGGTTTGAATACAATGATCATGTGTTCACTCCTTTATTCCAATTTAAGATTAGGCACGGCACCGATCTCAAGATCGGAAAACCAGCCTTTACGATAGTACATAACGCCTGTAGCCGCTATCATGGCAGCATTATCGGTGCAATATTCAAGTGGCGGATAAAATAGAGCCACACCCATTTTATCGGACATTTTTCTCAGTTCAGAACGCAAACGACGGTTTGCTGCCACACCGCCGGCGATCACAACCTGCTTATGTCCGGTTTTAATAATAGCTCGCCTGACTTTTTCTTTCAAAACATCAACAACCGCTTCCTGAAAACTGGCCGCAATGTTCGCTTTTGCCTTATCATCGGGATCGGGGTGTTTCTTTACATAATTCAATACAGCCGTTTTCATACCACTGAAGCTAAAGTCCAAACTATCGGGCTCTAACAAAGACCGCGGGAATTTTACAGCACCCGGGTTTCCGTTATCCGATAAGGTATCGATTACAGGTCCACCCGGATAACCGATCTTGAGTAATCGCGCAGTTTTATCAAAAGATTCACCTGCCGCGTCATCACGGGTAGTGCCGAGAATATTAAAATCCTTCAACCCTTTTACATCAACCAGCATAGTATGTCCCCCGGAAACCAACAGACAAAGAAAGGGCGGTTCAAGCTCGGGAAATTCAAGCATCGGTGCATATAAGTGAGCTTCAACGTGATTGACGGCAATAAAAGGTATATTTTGAGCTAATGCAAATCCTTTTGCATAATTAAGCCCCACAAGCAAAGCGCCCATAAGCCCCGGACCATAAGTAACGGCGATCGCATCTATATTTCCGGGTGTTGTTTCAGCATTCTCGAAAGCGGAATGAACAACCTGGGATATGGCATGCTCATGAGCACGGCTTGCCAGCTCAGGAACAACTCCACCATATTTTTTATGGATCATTTGCGAATAGACAATATGGGACGCAACATCAAAACCTTTTAATATAGCGGCGCTTGTTTCGTCACAGGACGATTCAATTCCAAGTATTCTGGGATTAAGTTCTGCTGAGCTCATTTTACCGTATTCTTTCTGGTAACGACTACTTCGATCTTATCAGGATTTGTTCTGATAACTTCCAGCACCTCATCTGGAAATGTCATCTTAATGGAATAGTAATTCTTATTGGGAAACCACTGTGATAAGTAATCGAAATAAACATAAAAATCGCTTGCAGTTAAATTTTGGATTTGGGAATTGCCTCCCGTAATCCTTAAACTGACCGTATTGGGAATAAATTGAATATCCAGATCTTCCGGTCGGTTTTTAACCCGGACTGGAACATTTGCTATAGTCCTTTCGCCTATCATTTCAACTTCAAAACTTACTTTGATCTTTTCCTGTGATAATGATAACAATTCAGGATTCGGATTAATTAGCCCGATTTCCGTTTCAAACGTCATATCCACATTATCTTTGGTTAAAATTTCAGATTGGACGTTATCAATTGTTTTAAGATAACTTTCCGGTCCTGTCATCATAACATATTCAACTTCGGGTTCCCCAACTTGAATAAATCCCGAACGAACTTTAATATTTGCATTGATATTTACAGGTACGGTTTTTTCGGTTTTATTATCGATAAAAATATCGATACTATCAGGATAGACGATCTCCAAAAAAGTCATATCTGACTGTAAACGAACTTGGTTTGGACGCTCATTAAAATATGATTTCAATGAAATGCGCCTATTGTCATTGATTGCACCTACATCAAGGATAAGTATTGATTTTTTTGACCATCGTTGAAAATACAATGCTCTGCCGGAACCTTCAACCCGCACCTTAACCGTTTGAGGTAAAGTTTTGCCTAAAGTTACATTTTCACGGGGTTCATATACTGTTAAAGGCAGATCTATAACACCAATATAGCGTTGACCGGAAACGATCAGGAACCACAGTACCACAGCTGAGATAAGAACAATGATTTTGGGAAAAATATTTTTCATAGCAAATATCCTAAATTTAATAAATTTATGAAATATTTTCCTAATTCACAATTTAAAATAAGATATCAACCATATTACTTGTAAAAGCTTATAAATTGTCGGTAAAAAACAATTAGAATAACCTTTTGTTCGTAATAATAAGTTTTTTGCATTTTAAATATTATTTTTCGGGATAAATCCATTAATAATAAAAAGAACCGCTGTAAAGAGCGGTTCTTCTGTTTATTTAAAGAAAATAACTGTTTATTTATCTTCTTTATCTTTATCGGCGGATTCTTTTTCAGATTTTTCGTCTTCTTTTTTATCCGCTTTTTTTGTGCTTTTCTTCTTGGGAGCCGGTTTATCGGCAGCTTTTTCCTCGACTATTTCTTCGGCAGGAGTTTCCTCTTTTACCTCATCAGTTTTCTTGGTTTTGGCTGCTTTTTTAGGTTCTTCTGTTTTTTTCTCAGAAGCTTCAGTTGCGGAAGATTTTTCTTCTTTAGCTGTTTTCTTTTCGGTTTTAGGCTCTTTTTTCAATTTCGAAAGAACTTCATCCGGGATCTCGATCTTTTGCGTCACGTCTTCTTGTTTGGCCATAACGCGAGCAACATCTTTATCTTCTTCAGATAATCCGAGATCATCACTCGAAAGCACGATTTTGCGATCATCCTGACGTACTTCGATTACACGAAGCTCAAGTTCATCTCCGACCTTGATACCGCGAGTATAATCGCGCTTGTCTTTTTTGGACATATTGTTCAAAGGAACGATCGCTTCGACTTCTTCGCCCTCAATGGTCATGATGATACCTTTATCCAGTATCTTCAGGACTGTAGCCTTGACCATCTTGGCTGATTTGTATTTTTTCTCAAGAACTTCCCAGGGATTTTCTTCAAGTTGTTTATATCCTAAGGAAATCTTGCGCGTATCGTTGTTGATCTCAAGGATCACAACATCAATTTCCTGTCCTTTCTGAAGGATCTCTTTAGGATGACGTACCACTTTGATCCAAGATAGGTCGGAAACATGGATCAAGCCGTCAATACCTTCTTCGATCTCAACGAAAGCACCAAATTGTGTCAGGTTTCGTACGATACCTTTGACTTTCATGCCCGGAGCATATTTTTTCTCCAGTTCATCCCATGGATCGGGTTGAAGCTGTTTAACACCGAGCGAGATCTTGCGATCTTGAGAATCGATCGCCAAAACTTTGGCTTCGACTTCATCATTGATCTGATAGAT
>CAYVLJ010000016.1:6264-14252 GCA_964452375.1 uncultured bacterium
ACGCCTTTTTCAAGTTCAACGAATACACCGTAATTGGTTATGGATACGATACGGCCTTTGACAACCGAATCAATGGGATATTTCTGTTCGATATCTTCCCATGGATGCGATTCCAGTTGTTTGATACCCAGAGAAACTCGTTGTTTCTCGGTATTGTAATCAATAACCTTAACTTCAACAACATCATCGATAGACAGCATTTCAGAAGGATGTTTAATGCGGCCCCAGGACATATCTGTGATATGCAATAAACCGTCAACACCGCCGAGATCGATAAAAGCACCGAAATCGGTAATATTCTTAACACGGCCTTTGAGCACCTGATCAACCTGGATCTGACTGAGCAGTTCTTCGCGTTTTTCCTTAAGAGCTTCTTCAAGGATCTCTTTACGGCTGACAACGATATTCTTACGAGCTTCATTAAGTTTAACGATCTTCAGTTCCATGTTCTTACCGACATATGCGTCAAAATCAATGACAGGGCGAACATCTATCTGTGAACCCGGCAAGAATCCTTCAACTCCGCCAAGATCAACGACCATACCGCCTTTGATACGTTTGACGATATAACCTTCAATAATACCGTCTGATTCATGAACTTCTTTAAGACGTTCCCATGCTCGCAGAAAATCCGCTTTTTTCTTCGACAGGATCAGCTGGCCTTTTCGGTCTTCGATCTTGTCTACATATATTTCAATTTCATCACCGAGTTCAGGAATGTTATTCCCGAATTCATCCACAGGGATCAATCCCTCGGATTTGAAACCAATATCCACGACAACTTCTTTGTCGGTGATACGGATCACATGTCCGTTCACACGTTCATTGTTTGAGAACTTGTTCAATGTCTTTTCATACATTTTTTCAAGTTCAGGGTTAAGTTCTTCCTGGACACTTTTATCAAGTTCCTCGCGCTTTACAACGCGGATCTGATCATAAATGTCCCCGGCAGGTTTTTTATCAGCCTCAGCTGCCTTTTCAACAGGTTTTTCTTCCGAAACAGTTTCTTCGGTTTCTTCAGCTTTTTCAGCTTCTTCAACTGTTTCAACTTCATCTTTAACCGTTTCAACTTCTTCAACGGTTTCGACTTTTTCCGGAACGTCCGCCGTAGCTTCCTTATCATCCGAAGCTTTAGCGGAGGCAGATTCTACCTGTTCTTTTTCTTCTTTGACGTCTTCTGCTTTTACCTCAACCGTCTCTTCGACAGTCTCGACGTCTTCCTGAGGGTTTACGGGTTCAACGTTTTTCAACTCTTCAGCCATTCATTTTCCTCCATGTTTTGGCTCTTTATTTTGTATGATATTTATTATTTTATCAACCTGTTCATCAAATGTCAAATGGGAGGTGTCGATCTCTATCGCATCATCCGCTTTCTTTAACGGCGAATGAGCTCTTGTGGAATCTTTAGCATCCCGCCTAAGCAGATCGGCCTTGATCTCATCAAGGGTCATGTTTTCCCTGGATTCTTTCATTCTCCTCAAAGCACGAACATCCGGGTCCGCCACAAGAAAAATTTTCACATCGGCATCCGGGAATACCACAGTTCCGATATCGCGCCCCTCCATCACAATATCATGGTCCTCTGCGATCTCGCGTTGTTTTTCGACCAGAAGCTTTCGGACCTCGGGATTAGCACTGACCGGTGTTACCGCCTTATTTGCGGCATCCTCACGTATGCTAAAAGTTACATCGTCACCATTTAAGAATACGAGTTCATCTTTAAAGCTGACGGACATACTTCTAACTGCTTCAGTAACCGCATTTTCATCGAAAGGATCGATCCCCGAACGTAAGACTCCTACGGCAACCGCCCGGTACATGGCACCGGTATCCAGATAGGTAAACCCCATAGTTTTAGCCACCTGTTTTGCCGTTGAACTTTTTCCCGACCCGGATGGACCGTCGATCGCAATAATCATTATATATACACCTTCCCGCTCTTTCAAAAAAGCGTGTGAATTTAAGCTCTAAAAATCTTCAAACAAAGCACTTTTTTGTTTGACACCTTAAAAATAATATTGTATTATAATATGTCAATTGATATTTATCATATTGAGTGGAACGAGTTAAAACAACTTGATTATATATTTCAAGTTCCCTCCTGTGTAGAAAAATGCCGACACGACCCCAAGTGTCGGCATTTTTCGTTTTTTGGGGAGAAAAGCGTATGGGGATCGGTGACCGGAGTATTAGATCAAAGTGTTACCCATGTTTAGAAGGTACAGTACACTCATCCCCTTCACGTTTTACGACTTACGACTTACGTCTTATGTTGATTTTTAAACAATTAAATGTTAAAATCCCTTTATGAAGAAAAAACGTACCATTATTCTGCTCCTCATCATTATTTCACTGTTTTCAATTGCACGTTCTGAGGTTTTTTTCAGTGCAAGTGCAGATGTCCATACCCGTTATATTTTCAGAGGATTAAGGCCTGCGGGGAATCAGCCGGCTTTGGGGTTGAATTTCTCGGCTTTTTTCGAAAAAGCAAATCTGAATCTTTCACAATGGTACGTTAATTCCTTGAGTGATATATCAGCTTATCACGAACTGGGCACCATGTTAAGCTATTATTATTAGTGTAATGGCCTGCTTATTGCATCCGGCGGTTTAACCATGTATCTTTTCCCCAATGTACCGGAATCCCCTTTAGCCGGACTTGAGATGAGCCTGACCCTGGCTGACATGGAATTCGTTATCCCCTATTTTTTAGAAACATATTTTGATTTTGTTTTAAAAAGCTGGTATTTAAAATTTTCAGCCGGATATACTTTTGACCTATTCTTACCTATAAACTTATCTGCATCTTGCGGGATCAATTTTTTAAATTATGATCGTTTTGGAATATCTGTACCGGCCGGATTTTCAGATGCCGGATTACATTTAAGTAGTTTTATGACCTTGAAACGCTGGCAAATTTCCCCTAAATTATCTTTGCTGTTTACACATAAAGCGATCTATTCAAAACCGATGCTTCGAGCCAGTGTAAACCTTGCATACAGCTTTTAGAGAAAAGGAAGAGTTATGAAAAAAACCATGTTAATCTTTCTAGTCATATGTTTTTTCGTGTTTCTATTTGCTCAAAAAGAGGCAAAAGTGGTGATCTATGAAGACGGTTTTCAAGGAGTCCTGACTTCCAGCGGCGATGTTTTTGATCAGAAAAAATTTACTGCAGCCCATGAAACTCTTCCCCTGGGAACAGAAGTGGGGATCTTAAATATCTTAAATGGTAAAAAAGTCCAGGTCATCATTAATGACAAACTCAATAATGCACCCGATCTTTTCTGGATATCCAAAGCGGCGGCGCAGGAATTGGATATTACATCGGTTTCGCCAACGAACATACTTTATACGATCATTGGGGACTTACCGGAAGCTGAACCGACAGAACTTTACAAAACACTTTTTGCTTCACTTGGTGAAAATCTTGAAAGTCCTGAGGGAGATCCTCAAATACCTCGCTCAACAGATGAAAATGCCACTGCATATGGTGTTCAGATCTATGCGGGTGAAAAACGCATGGATGCCGTTACTTTGTCACGCCGGATCCAGGAAGAAATGGATTATCTGAGTTATTTTGAACGTGTAAAAGTAAACGGTGAATTTCTATACCGTGTCATTATTGGAGACTTCACAACAATAGAAGAAGCTTTAGATTGTTATTGGAAAGTAAGAGCTGATATACCCGATATTTTTCTTATAGAGATCTATTGATCCCGGTCAACAATATTTCCTTCATATTCAAGATTATATCTGTTAGAATAACATTCTTTTAATTGATTTTTTTATTTAATCTTCATTTTTTCCTTTGTAGCTTAATGGTCATTTGAATTATTGAAGGATTTTTTTATTATGTTTGCAATTCATCCCCTGTTGGATCCGGAAAAACAGATAAGATCACGTGAATACGAGATCAAAAAACGCAGATCTTCTTTTCTTGCTTTGATCTTTGGTTTTTTATTGACTTTGATTTTTATTTTATTTTTTTCTAAACCTTTTTTAAGTGTTCTGCCTGACTTCCCTGCATTTAAATTCCTGTTTTTTTTATGGGGACTGGCATTATTTTCTTTACCCTTCGATCTGTTCTTCTCTTATCGTTCAGGTTACAAGATCGAACATGAGTTCGGCTTCTCCAATCAAAATAAAACTCAGTTTTTCAAAGAGGAACTCAAAGGGCATGCTGTTAACATGGTGATCAATCCCCTGTTAGCATTGGTTTTATTCCTGGCTTTTAGAATTTCACCCGAACTCTGGTGGCTATGGGCGGCATGCGCCATGATCTTTGTGTCTGTAATTTTCGCGACTTTTTATCCTGTAGTGATCATGCCGTTATTCAATAAATACACCCCGATAGAGGATGAGGAACTTAAAACCAGATTAGGCGCAATACTTAAGAAGGGTGGTTTGAAGATCAAAGGCTTTTTCATCCAGGATATGAGCAAACAGACTAAGAAAGAAAATGCTTTTCTCGGAGGACTTGGCAAAACCAGACGGGTTGTTTTAAGCGATAATATTGTAAATAACATGTCAATAGACGAACTTGAAACCGTCATAGCTCACGAAGTGGGACATTATAAGCACAAGCATATGTGGAAAAACATCCTGCTTGGAACGATATATCAGTTGATCACATTTTATCTTTCTCATCTTATTATGATCAAGATCAATCCTCTCTTTTTTAAGACTTTGGACAACATGCTTTTTTCTTATCCAATATTTTTACTTTGCTTTGGTTTTTTGCATATGCTGATCATTGGACCTTTATCCAATGCAGTTTCCAGATTCTTTGAAAAACAAGCGGACAAATACGCTCTTGATACTACTGAAAATCCCGAGGCATTCAATCATGCCATGGCCGGATTGGCTAACAGAAATCTGTCGAACGCCTACCCCACACCCTTTATCAAATTCATGTACTACTCTCACCCTCCGGTGGGAGAACGACTTCAGATGGGTGACACATGGAGACCTGAGTATGGGAATAACAAAAAAAAGCCATGATACGATCAAACAGTCCCGGCCATCCGAAGTATCTCTGATCGATCGTGACCGCAGACAGATCCATGTTGTTGCAGACAATATCCGTTCATTGCATAACGGCGGATCTATTTTCAGGACTTCCGAAGCAGCCGGCATTGAAAAACTCTATCTTGCGGGCATTACGGGAACTCCTCCAAGAAAAGAGATCAATAAAACAGCTATCGGAGCGGAAAACAACGTCCCCTGGGAATATCATTCCGATATTATCCCTTTATTGAAATATTTCAAATCCGAAAATATTCCCATTGTTGTATTGGAACACACTGACAGATCCAAGAACTTTCAAACATGTAATTACGATTTCCCCTTATGTCTTGTGATCGGCAATGAGGTTGACGGCATTTCAGAAGAAGTGATGGATTATGCGGACCTTGCGGTAGAGATCCCCATGTTCGGCATGAAACAATCCCTGAACGTTTCAGTTGCCTATGGGATCATGCTTTATGAACTGATAAGACGGATTTAAGGGTTAAGGTTAAGGATAAGATTTTCAAAAAATATTGATCTTCTGTTTTTCTACTTTTTTTACCAAACGATCTTGCCCAGGATCGTTTTGCGTGAAGAACCGGTCACTGAAGGCATATTTCCCGGTAAGCCCCTCATGAACAGATAACCGAGATATGCAAAACCGAATGCTTCCTTAATATCGCTATCCAGGTCGCTTTTATTGAATTTTGTCACTTTACAGTTTTGGAACGCTTCTCTCAATCGATCCATAATATAAATATTTTCCGAACCGCCCCCGCTGGTAATGATCTTAATTGGGTGTTTTTCATTTTTGATCAATTCCCGAATATCTTTTTCAATACTCCTGATAGTAAATTCAGTGAGTGTATTAATAAAGGAAAACCATTCTTGATCATTTGAGGGAGAAATTTTATTTTTAATTTCATTATACAGATCATATCCGAACTGTTCTTGTCCTGCTGATTTTGGAAAAGGCCTGGTAATATATGGATGACCCATCAGGCTGTTCAAAATTTGAATATTTAATTTTCCCGAACGAGCAAAGTTACCATTCCGATCGAAATCCAGATCGCCTTTAGAATAATCGAAAACAGCTTTATCGATCAATGTGTTGGCCGGTCCCGTATCCCAAGCAACTGTTTTTTCCGAACTTCCTTTGGGTGGCAAATAAGTCAGGTTTGCAATACCGCCCATATTTAAAGCGATCACACATGTGTCGGATTCGCGCAACAAAAACTCATCGACAACAGGGATAAGGGGTGCCCCCTGCCCTCCCAACACAAGATCCCGCGTCCTGAAATCATAGATCACCGGTTTACGACATTCTTCAGCAATAAATAGTGCTTCACCGATCTGGACAGTATAGTTAGGTGCATTGTGCAACAGGGTTTGTCCGTGATTGGCAATCAGGTCAAAGTCAATATTGAGTTCAGAGATCACTCCCCCGTACCATTTCCCTAATTTCATATTTAGATCCGCTATTTCAGATGCACTTAGCTCCAGAGGTCTTTTAAATGGTTCTGATAATTCGCGGGGATACGGAATAAAATTTGAATAATAAACCTCGTAATCGGGATATTTATCAAAGCCTTTGAATTTTACTCCTGCAATATCAAGCCCGTCGGCTGAAGTACCTGTCATCAATCCCAGGATCCTGATCTCTTTAATTTGGGATAGTTTTAAAAGTTCTTTAAACATAAGCGCTCCTTTGACTGACGGCAAAATACAATAAATTCCTTTTTAATAAAATATTTCATTTGTAAAATACTTGATAAATCCAATGAGGTTATATAATGAGCTACATTGTTAAAATTCAAGCTGATCTGAAAACCGCCATGTTAAATAAGGATGCTGAAAAAGTTAAAACCTTACGCATGCTGGTCGCAAAACTTCGTGAAAAAAAGATCGAGTTGAAAAAAGATCTTGAGGAAATGGAAGAACTTGCAGTCCTTAAAAAGGCTGCAAAAGAACGCACGGATTCTATGACGACCTATGCAAACGCAGGCCGGCAGGATCTGGCAGATATTGAAAAAGGTGAGCTGGAGCTTATCAAAAGCTATCTTCCGCCAGAAATGGATGATGCACAGATCGAAACGATCGTCAAAAAGGTTATCGAACAAACCGGTGCTTCTTCTATGGCCGACATGGGGCGCGTGATGGGTAGTTCAATGAAAGAAGTGAACGGGCAAGCCGATGGGCGCAGAGTTCAGAGTGTTGTAAAAAAACTGTTAGGAGCTTAATATGTATTGGGTTGATATTGTCGCGATCCTTGTTGCTGTCATTTTGATATACAAATCATATCAACAGGGATTGCTCAGTTCCGCATTCAGATTAGCCGGTCTTATTATCGGTATCGTCGTTGCAGCCAATCTTGGTTCATGGGCAAGTGATATTTTCATTATGCAGTTCGGATGGTCACAGCAGCTTGCTCAGATAGTCGGTTATATTGCGATCTTTGTGATCGTCATCATTCTGGCACAAGTGATCGGTTACTTTCTTCGTACGATTATTCATGCCATCAAACTGGGTTGGCTGGACAAAATCGGCGGACTTCTGCTCGGTGCATTGAAAGCAGGCATTATTATGAGCTTGGTATTTTTACTTCTCATGGCAATACCCACCGATTCACTTGGCGAAGATATCAAAAAGAATTCCTTTTCATATAAGATCTTGGGCGGATTCGCCCCGTCGATCTATAAATCATTCGTTCAACCGAACTTGAATGAAGGTGAGATACGCGACAGACTGGATAATTTCCTGACACCGGATCTTGATTCATTGAATATCACAGGTGATTTTGAAGAAAGATTGAATGATATTGAGGGTACCGATCAGGAATTTGTAAATGAAATGAAGGCGCGATTTGTTGAAATGCCTCTCTCAAAAAAGATCGAGGTCATGAACAAACTTCAGGAAGAAAATCCCGATATTCAGGCTGTTATAAATATTCTATATACTGAGTCCCCATGAAAAATAAAAAG
>CAYVLJ010000016.1:14304-15072 GCA_964452375.1 uncultured bacterium
CTTCTGATCTCAGCCATCGGTTTATACATTGCCTTTCGCGGGATCGAATGGAACAATTTTGTCAGTGAACTTCGTTCGGTGAATATCTTCTGGTATGTTGGGGGGATGCTGGGAATGGTCCTGATCCTGTTTATTCGGGGTGTCCGCTGGAGGATTTTTCTCCTGCCTATGGGTAATTATTCAGCCGTTACACTGTATAAAGGAACGGCAGCCGGATTCTTTTCGAATTATGTTCTTCCCTTCAGGATCGGAGAGATCGTCCGCGCATACATCACGGGACGTTTTATCGGTAAAAAAGGAGCTGTACTTTTACCTTCTATTGTGATAGAACGTATGATCGATGGTGTCTCCTTCTTCTTATTCGTTGTTATTTTTTCACTTTTTATCGATCTCCCGCTTTCTGATAAGCAGATCATGCTGGTGAGGATCTTACTGATCGTTATCTTACTATTATTTGTTTTTGTGATATATCTTTATTACAAATTAAGGGAAAAGATCACGAGCTACCTCGAAAAAAAAGAAGGAAAGGTTTGGGGATTTTTCAATGATCTGCATAATGGTATGCTGGCACTTTTCAAGGTCCGTCATCCTGTTAAAATTCTATTGTATAGTTTATCCATATGGTTTGTTACAGGCTTAACATATTGGGCGGGCATTAAAGCCTGTCATCTCGAACTTGGATTTGTTGAAGCATATATCCTCATGGCTACTGCTATGATCGCCATTGCCATCCCTGCAGCTCCCGGCTATGTGGGAACATTTCATGCC
>CAYVLJ010000016.1:15082-19605 GCA_964452375.1 uncultured bacterium
CCAAAGATCACGATGGTATTCGTCGCAGATGTGGTACGTACCATTTGCCTTCGTTGGCATTATCGCATTGGGTATTGATAAGAGCATTGCCGCATCATATGCTTTCCTGCAACATTTGATCGGACTGATCCCGATCTGTATCCTTGGCTTTATTTATTTTCTTGAAGCGAATGTATCGTTTAAGGATATACGCAAAGCGCAGGAATATAATGAGGATTAAGTTCAAAGATAATGTTTAGCGTTGAAAGTTAAAAATTGACATAAAAGGGTAATAAAAAAAACGGAGCATTGCTCCGTTTCTAATTATATCACAAATTTTTCAATTCTATTATCATTTTTTCTGACTAAACAACCATTTCATGAATTCGGGATCTGCATAGGCCGGTTTCCATGATCCGTGTCCCACGCCGGGATATTCGGTATATTTGATCTTTTTTCCGCCGGCTGCTTTGATCGCATTGACCATGTTGCGCGAACGCTCAGGAGGTACGGTTGTATCATCGGCTCCATGGAAAACCCATATTGGCAGATCTATCAGTTTTTCTGCCTGATTCTCATCACCACCGCCACAGATCGGGGCAGCTGCAGCGAACGTTTCCGGCATTCTCGATATTAGGTCCCAAGTCCCGTAACCACCCATTGAAAGACCGGTTATGTATATTCTGCGTTTATTTATCGGATAATTATCGATAACCTTATCTATCAATTCTATAACCAAACTCATTGTTTCTGAAGGTTCTTCCGGCATGATATGTGTTGGCAATGCCCAATTTATTTCCAACCAGCGTTTTTCTTCGGGACACTGCGGTGCGATGACGTAACAAGGGTATTCCTTTAGATTTTCTTCTTTTATGAAGGCGCCTGCACCCCAGATCAATTGACGTTCATTATCGTTGCCTCGTTCTCCCGAGCCATGTAAAAATATCACAAGAGGATATCGTTTTAAAAATTTTTTCTGTTGGGGCTCAAGAATACGGTATAAAAGGGTATCATCATTTTCATTAACATATTCTCTTGCATCAAACATCGCCAAGGCTTCAGGTGAGGCCTCAATTGCAATACTGAAAACAAATATGAATACCAGTAAAATTGTGCGAAATATCTTCATTGTTAACTCCTTGATCTGAAACAGGCATTATTTACAAAAATATTTGCATTTAATCTATCAATTTTCTTCCATTTTTCTTTTTTAGTTTTGCATCCCATTTTAAAAGGCAGTAAATTTTTTTGTTACTTAAACTAAACAGAAGGGTTTGTGGAATGAACGTAGAAAAAATTCTGCCTGAAGTCAACGAGATCAAAGACTCTGAATTACGAAAAAAGGTCATCGACATCTGGAAAGAAGCCGCCGGTTATCGGGGGTGGACAGATGAGCTCCTGATGGCAATCCCATTTACTTTACTTGCTGAAAATGTAAAGATCTCATTTATTGATCACGTGAGAGCCGTTTGTCGCATGTGTATGGCTGTAGACGATGTCCAGGAAGTCCTGCACGAAGACCGGCGCACACCGGTTAACCGGGATTACCTTATTGCAGGCGCACTGCTTGCAGATGTAGGTAAGCTGCTTGAATATGAGATCATTGACAGTAAATCTGTTAAGTCGAGTTACGGACGCTACTTACGGCATCCGTTCAGCGGCGTCGGACTGGCATTTAAGCACGATATCCCTGAAGAGATCATGCATGTGATCGCTACTCATTCAAAAGAAGGGGCCGGCGAAAAACGTTCACCTGAATCCATTATTTTCCATCATGCCGATTTCATTGATTTTGAGTTGGTAAAATAAACTGAATTTTTAAGTTATTTAAAGAAGCAGCCCCGAAAAATCGGGGCTCTATATTTTTTTTCTTTTTTAATATTTACCTTAGCTATTTACTAGTTACTAGTTACTATCTCAAAGTCCGCCCGGCTTCTTTTAACGTCAACTTTAACAACCCGCACGGTCACATTATCACCCATTTGATAGCTTTTATTGCTTCGCAGACCTTTCAGTAAATGATGCCGTTTGTCGAAATCCCACAGATCAGAACCCAAAGAATCTTTTCTAACAAATCCCTCAACAAAAATATCATTTAATTCAACCCAGAATCCATGAGGAGCTACACCGGAAATAACACCAGTAAATACAGACCCAAGATGGTTTGAAATGTATCTCATTTGTTTGATCTTATGATATTCACGTTCTGCTTGCAGCGCACGCAGTTCTGCGGCAGAAGATTTTTTAGCAACGATCTTTAATTGCTGCTTCAATTCGGCATCAATCTGATTTCCCTTTCTGTAGCGTTTGATAAGGCGATGGACCATCAAATCGGGATATCTGCGGATCGGGGATGTAAAATGAGTGTAATCGTCAAAAGCAAGTCCAAAATGTCCGATCGGTTTTACACTGTATTTTGCTTTGGTCATGGTTCTCAAAGCCATTCTCATGATATAGGGACTTTTGTTTTGTTTCATGACTTTTTCCAGTGTTTTCTGGAATTTTTTTGACGTAATCGGCATCCCGAAAAAGGTTACATTCAATCCAAAAGCATCCATCAATGCAAACCATTCATAAATACTGTCAGCTTCCGGGATATCGTGAATACGATAGATAAAGGGAACTTTATTGCCCCGGGTTCTTGCAAAATTCGCAACACTTTGATTTGCCATCAGCATGAATTCTTCGATCATGTGATGCGTCCATAAACGTTCCCGAAGCACGATCTTTTCCGGAACGCCTTTGTCATTCAATTCATAAACTGGTTCCGGCAGATCAAAATCAATACTTCCTTCATCCTTGCGTTTTTTGTTTAGTATCTTAGCCAGTTTGCTCATTAAGAATAATTCATCTTTGAAAGGTCCGCTTTTTTCGTCTAACACTTTTTGTGCTATTTTATAGGTAAATCGGTGTCTACTGTGGATCAAAGACGGAAAAATATCATAATTGAGTACTTTTCCTTCTGAAGATATGGTCATCATTGCAGACATTGCAAGACGATCCGTATCGGGTTGCAAAGAACAAAGTTCTGTACTTAGTTTTTCCGGAAGCATGTGTATAACATGATCTGTAAAATAAACCGATGTTCCCCTTTCCAAAGCTTCATTATCCAAAGTGGTGTTTTCGGGTACATAATGGCTGACATCGGCAATATGCACACCCAGTAAATAATGACCGTTTTCCATCTTCTCTATCGATACCGCATCGTCATAATCTCTGGCATCATCCGGATCGATGGTAAAGCACACCAGATCCCGCAGATCCTTTCTATCCGGATCATTGGGAATATCAAAACTCATCTCGCGGGCTTGCTTCATTGCCATATCAGAGAATTTATCGGGAATATTATATTTATTGGCTATCATGACAGCATCAAATTCCGGAACATTTTCCTTACCGATAATACTGATGATCTCACCCCGATGGCGTTCTCCTCCTTTTCGCCATTCAAGGATTTTAACCATTATATATTCTCCTTCTCCCGGAGTCAGACCGTTAAAATTATCTATAATGATATCCGTTTGAAGATGATGAATGGCGGGTATGGCAATGTCATACCCTCTCAACTGATGAAAAGTGCAGATAAATGTATCTTTCCCTCGTGAAACAATACGTTTCACATGTCCTTCCTGAACTCTGTCGCCGGTTTTTTTTCGATGCAGAACAACTGCTACGGTATCGCCATGACATGCGGTTCCCATATTGTGCTCTGAAACATATATTTTTTTATCGTCAGGCGTATGAATAAAGGCAAAACCTCGCGGGTGCATATCCAACGTCCCTATAACTTCTCCACGCTGATCTATCAACCCGTAGCAATTGCCTTTAAAACGGTAAAGCTTACCTTGATTGGCCAGATCCTTAACCGTATCACGAAAATCCGGATAGTCGTGAGAACCGATATTGAGGGTCTTTGCCAATTGCTTGATCTTTTCTCTTGATTTAGGATGACCTTTAAAATGCTTTAAAATTTGAGATGTAAAATCTTTCATGGTCGAAACTACGATTATTTGACTGGTTATGACAGGACTTATTGAATTATAAATTATAGATGATGAATTATGGATGATGTATTCTGAATTAAATTTCAACATCTTTCATATCAATATATAATTTGGACTAAATGTACTGGCGGAGCTAGAACCGTCTTATTTTATTGGGCGGACACATCGGTTCATCTCTATACCTTTTTACCCTTGCCTAAAAACCTTACTCCCTTACTATACTCCGATCTCCGGACTCCGAACTTCAATACTTCTTTTGCCTTTTATTATTCTACGTACATGGCTTAGAAGAATCCAGGACCTTTTGTATTGCTCGAAAAACTGAAAGGATAACAGCTTCTGTCTTGCTATCTCAGTTCTCGGAACCCAGTGCTTGATTATTTATAATTCATCGTTTATAGTTCATCATTTATTGTTCTTTTGCCTTTTGCCTTAATTGTTTATATTATTCCGTTATTGACAATATATTTCAAAAAGGGCTTATATGGCCAAATATGCATCAAAAGTCGGAAGAGTTATTGGGATCATTCTCATCGCAGC
>CAYVLJ010000016.1:19615-25549 GCA_964452375.1 uncultured bacterium
ACATTTGTTTGCCAATGTGCTGCCCGAAGGACCTGTTAAGGACTTCTTTGCGATAAATTTCCCGATCGGTTTCAATAACTTCACTTTGAATTTATATTTTATTGAATTTACTCTGGGTTTCAGGATCCACGTGAATTTTCTAAGCGCTATCGGCGTCTTGATCGGTTATTATATTTTACGCTTCACACGTTAATCCGGAGAATGCATGACCATTTCGATCAAAGATTTTTTAAAAAAGTACAGGGAAACTCAAGACCTCAATATTATGACACAAGTCAATGAGGCCTGGTTGAAAACTCACAGTGAAGAACAGTCAAAAATCAATGGTACTCTTTCCGGTAAATTGATCGCGATCAAAGATAATATCAACGTTATCGGTCTTCAGAACAGTTGCGGTTCGGAATTTTTAAAAAATTATATCGCCCCGTACGATGCTACGGTCATTAAACGAATTAAAAAAGCCGGTGGTATCATAGTCGGCAAAGCGAACATGGATGAATTTGCCATGGGATCTTCAACGGAATATTCAGCTTTTGGACCTACCAAAAACCCGGCAGATCCCGAAAGAGTGCCCGGCGGATCCAGCGGTGGATCGGCGGCGGCCGTAGCAGCGGGACTTGTTGATTACGCGCTGGGCTCAGATACCGGCGGTTCTATACGTCAACCTGCTGGATTTTGTGGTGTGGTTGGCTTAAAACCTACTTATGGGCGCGTTTCCCGATACGGAATTACGGCTTTTGCTTCATCGCTTGATCAGATCGGACCCATTACACGAACTGTTGATCAGTCGGCTGAATTACTTCAAGTCATTGCAGGTAAAGACGATAATGACGCCACTTCCACTGATATCGAAGTTGATGATTATCTTGGAAAGATCAACAGTGACAACGTTAAAACCATTGGTGTCCCTTACCATCTTTTAGAGGACGGACTTGATCCCGAAGTAAAGGCACGCATTGAAGAAACGATCGACAAATTGAAAAAAGCCGGCAAAGTGATCAAAGAGATCAGTTTACCGCATTTATCATACTCTATTGCTGTTTATTATATTCTCGCCACGGCAGAAGCCTCAAGCAATCTTGCCCGTTTTGACGGGGTCAGATATGGCGCCAGACAATCCAAGGATGCGGAAAGCATCAATGATTTTTATTCCGTTAACAGAGAATACGGGTTCGGCGAGGAAGTCAAACGCCGGATCATGCTGGGAACGTATGTTCTGTCATCGGGATATTATGATGCTTACTATGCCCGCGCACAGAAAGTCCGAAAACTGATCTATGAAGATTTTCAGAAAGCTTATAAAGACGTTGATACGATCATATTACCCACTTGCCCCACTCCGGCTTTCAAGATCGGTGAGCTGGTAAATGACCCCATATCCATGTATCTTAGTGATATATTTACCGTATCGATCAACATTGCCGGCATTCCGGGTATTTCCATACCTGTCGGGAATACCGAAAATAACCTTCCGGTAGGTATGCAAATCCTTGGAAATCTTTTTGAAGAAACCAAGATCCTGCAGCTTGCAAAGGTCATTGAATCCATTTAAAGACATATGATAAAAATCGTAAGAAAAAGCTTAATCCTTCTTTTCTTAACGGCAACAGCCTTTTCACAGGTTTTTGTAAAGCCCGCTGATATTCATGAATCAAAAGCTTTTCACAAACCCTTTGAAACTCTTGTGAAAACTTCCCGTCCCAGCAGAGAAAATCAATATCTCTCCCCCGGTGGACATTTTATCATTCATTATGACAACAGCGGTTTTAATCAAGTTCCGCAGGATTATACATATAATGACTCGATCCCCGATTTTATCTTAAAAGCTGCAGAATACCTTGATGCATCTTATGACACGCTTCGTGCTTTGGGCTTTGACGTCCCTCCCACGGATAATATCGAATCACCTGAGATCGATATATATTTTCGCTATGACAGGAGTTATTACGGAGTAACATACCCGGAAGACAATCAGTCGGATGGAAGCTGGACTTCCTATCTTACTTTAAGCACGCAATTAGAAGATTCAACTGTTTTCTATACTTACGGACTTGAAGGTCTCAGGGTCACTTGCGCACATGAACTTTTTCATATTTTTCAACTGGGGTACAAATACCGTAGCCAGGATATTTTTTATTTTGAAATGTCTTCGGTCTGGTTTGAAGAGTATATGTATCCCGAAGTCAATGATTATCACGCTTACGTAAATGAATACGCAAGAGACTGGAATTACGCTATTAATCACAGCGCGCTTGATTATGACAATGCCGGCTTTAATCTCTATATCAATAAGCGTTTTTCTCAACCGGGGAATAATATCATCCACAGTATCTGGGACAGAATATTGTTAACTGACGCCTTGTCTTCCATTCGTGATGAACTGGATCACAGAGGCATGGAATTTGAAGATGCATTAAGAGACTGGGGAACGGCTCAGGTTTTATGCGACCTTTATTCAGCGGATAATTTCCAATACTCTTTCAATGACGCAGCCGAGCTGCATGCCATTTCATTTGAAAATAACACCTCAAATATTTTAACGGCTTTATCAGCTGATTTTACTGCAGCTCATGATCCCATGACAACCTATTTCAAGATAACGGGAACTCCCGGACAAATTATGCTCTTTGATGCCATGCTTGATGAAGGAGCATCCGCAAACCTGATCTGCCTGAATAATAACGAAAGTGTAGTTAGGCGTATCGGTAATGATCCCATGATCGTTGACGGAAGGGATTTCAGTGAATATATTCTTGTTTTGGGCACCGATGCGGAAAACGCAGGAGGCTCTTATGCCTTTACGGCAATTGAGGCCGATCAAATAGCTTCCGTATATCCCAATCCTTTGCCTCCCGGACAAGCGCTTAACATATCTTATGTTCTTCTCGAAAATAATCAACAGGCAGCGATCGCCATTTATAATTTGAACGGTCGCAAGATCATGACACATAATTTGAGCGCAAATTTACTGACAGCAGGTCTACATGAAATAAGCTTAACTCCATCTGAACTTAGTTCCGGAATCTATATTGTAGCACTGCGTTTAGATAACACGATTATCGCAGAAAAATTTACATATTTAAAGTAAATGTAAAGACGCGATTTATCGCGTTTCATTTTTTATGAAATATAAAACCATTACATCCCCCACCCAATCCAAGATCACTATCAAAGGAAGCAAATTCCTGGGTTTCGCTTATCCGGTAGACACCATTGAAGAAGTCGAATCTAAGCTTCACAATATTCGAAAAAAATATTACGATGCCACGCACCATTGCTATGCCTGGCAATTGGAATCCGGTATTGATATGACCTTTCGATATAATGATGACGGAGAACCGTCCGGGACTGAAGGAAAGCCACTTTACGGTGTCATTCAGCGTTTGGATATTACAAATGTCCTTGTTGTATCGGTACGGTACTTCGGCGGGACTAAGCTTGGTACCGGCGGACTGATAAAGGCCTATGGGCAGTCGGCTTCAGACACCCTGAACGAAGCAAAGATAAAGACTGTGGTAAAAGGCGATAAATTGCAGTTTATTTGTTCATATGAGCACCACCCCGTTGTGGCGCATTGTGTGAATCAATACGATCTTATTTCCTTCTCACAGGAGTTTACTGAGACAGTCAGGATCAACCTTGAGGTAGAGGAACACCTGACGAAAAAACTCCTGGAAGACGTTAAAAATAAGACAAACGGGGTGGTTATAGGGGACGTGATTTATCTTAGGAATCCTCTTTAATTTTTTTCTTCTTTCTCTGACCCCGAAGAACAAGAAGATATAGACCACCAGACAACAATAATAGAAATAGTGCTTTTAAAATATAATAAAGGCTGAGTTCATTAATGAATTGTCGCCAATTTATTTCATCAATTAAAAGCATTATCATGGTAAAAAGTACAGCATAGCGTATTGATATTATAATATCTTTTTTCATTTTTTATTTCCTTTCATTAAGTGTTTGATCAAATATCTTCTCTAGTTTGGTTCAGTATATTTTGAAGGGTATGAATAAAACATTCCGGCGAACACTCCAACAAATAATGAACCCGGGTCAACCTCTTTAATAAACGATGACATCAATATCGGTATACTTAAAATAATAATAAGACTCAAAACAGCGAGTAAAATCCTAAGCTTAAAATCCAATTCTTTAATTTTATAAATATTATTGCACAATTTCATTACAGGGAAAGTCCGCAAGTATGGATCTTTTATAATTTTATTTTTCATTCACACCCCTCAGATATTAGTTTATTAAATATTCATCAAATTCAACAAATTTTCAAATCATATCAAATTATCACAAATCTTTTGATCCGGATCTCCGCAGTTATATTTGAATTTTATAGCTATTAAAGTATAATTATTGCCTAAGCAATTATCAACGATTTAATAAGGAATCAGTAATATTAAAATAATAAGAAAAATTTAAATATTCATCATCAGAGTGTTCATATAATGTCCAGTATTCAAACGACCAAAATTCTGGAAGAGTATGATGTTCCCATTCTCCCCCAACCTTTTTATAAACAGAAAAACTATCGATCATTATATTGAATTGATTTTGAGTTATCCGTTCAGTTATGCTATCATAATAAGTTACTAAATATAAATAAAAATGTCCCGAACGATAATCAACATCTCGTGGTAATAATATCTCATCTCTATTATCAATACTATCTCCCTGAACGATCACACGTATAGTATCGCTTGATTCATTATCAATTCGCATTCTATGATGTGTATGTCTATTGGGGAAAAAGAGACAGGAAGTAAGGACAACCAGTAATGTTAAAATAAAAGTTCTTTTCATATTAATCTCCATCAGAATAATAAATATACTTAGAATTAGGAACATGGACTGCTTGATTTAGTATTTCAAAATCTGACAATGAACCATCCTCCCAATCCTCCATATAATAAGAGTTGAAATCACTATTAATGTATGTTTTGACTCTTAAGGCCCAAAATTCCCAATTATTTAAATCTTTAAAGAAATCACCCCTAAAATATGAATATTTTGAAACTCGACCAACATAGTTATTATGAATATCCATAGCAGTATCTCCAATAAAGGAGTTCGGGGAAATTATAAATTCATATAAAAAAGACATAAAAATAAATGATCCCGGTCTTGTAATATAACGCCTTAACAACATGCTTACATAAACATGACGGAATGCGTCACCAATCATTCCACTATTTGTTTGACCATGAAAGAATTCTTCCTGTTTTTGGAGAGCTCTATCTCTGCATTGTAATATCCTCCAAACTGAATAACCAACCGCAACAGCTGCAATTGTCCAATCAATAACTGTTCCAAATGCTGGTTTTGTTATTGAATATTCAGTCAAGGGAAGAAGATCATCTAACTGGAGTGGATTTTCATGATCAACAAATTTTTCAATTTCTCGAAAATCAGCTATTTCTTCATCAGTCATGTTCATGTAAGCAATTTCTTTTTCTAAAGTTGAATATGCTTCATACTCATTTATATACTCATCAGGTAATTTTCCTTCATATACTTCGTAATCATCCATTTTCTCATCAATAAGCACCCTGATATCAGACATCATGCCTTTATAAGATTTATCCGGAAATAATTCAATTAGTCGTCTTTCAATATAATTATCATATTCAGGTGTATTCATTTCTATCTCAATATCAGATGCTATTTTGTTTAGACTGCCTTGATGAAGTTTTGAATATTCCCTTTGAATAAACTCCCTTTGAATCACATGCATGATCAAAATGGGGTATTCCGGTAAATCCTCCAATGATTCAATTATGTTTACTTCAATTTTGTCCTCCATCCCCACCTCTCCGCAAGCGAGGAATAATGTCAGTCCAATTACCAGGACTGTCATCGGGATGAATAACTTTTTCATCGTTTTCTCCTTTTTTTGTTAAATACGACACATTATGCACA
>CAYVLJ010000017.1:0-25543 GCA_964452375.1 uncultured bacterium
TAAATGGGTGGTGAAAGGGGATGGAAATCTGCGCGAGTAAGACCTCACACAAAGGCACTAAGACACCAAGTACCACAAAGAAGAAAATTATTTAACCACCAAGGTTAATAAGAGCACAATTATTCGCCAAGAAACAAAGGCACGATTTTTTGTGTGCTTTGTATCTTGGCGGATTTCTTTAATTGTGAACTTTGTTCACTTTGTGGATAAAAATATTGTATTCTTAGTGGCTTTGTGGTACTTGGTGCCTTTCCCCCTTCGCTGAAGCTTCGGAGGACAAGTGTGTGAGGTCTTACTCGCGCAGATTTCCATCCCCTTTCACCACCCATTTATAGGTGCATAGCTCGCGCAGTCCCATAGGTCCCCTTGCATGCAGCCTATCCGTGGAAATGCCGATCTCGGCGCCCAGGCCGTACACACCGCCGTCGGCCAGACGCGTGCTGGCATTCACGATCACGGAAGCGGTGTCGGCGTTTTGGATAAAATGATCGGCGGCTTTTTTATCCTGCGTGATGATCGCATCGGTATGTCCCGAGCCGTAAGTGTTCACATGCGCGATCGCTTCCTCGATGTCCTTAACCACCTTCACGGCAATAATAAGATCAAGGTATTCGGCCCCGTAATCCTCTTCCCGGGCATGAAGGACACCCTCGTCATAAGTCATGACGGTTCGCATGCAGCCGCGGATTTCCACGCCATTTTTCTGCAGAGCTGGAATAACCTTGGGCAGGAATTCGTTGGCGATATTTTCATCCACAAGAAGCGTTTCAGCGGAGTTGCAAGTGGCCGGACGCTGGACCTTGGCGTTGATAGCGATCTTTTCGGCCATGTCAAGATCCGCCTTTTCATGCACATACACATGACAGACGCCTTTGTAATGTTTAAGGACAGGAATGCGCGATTTTTCCACCACGCTGCGGATCAGGCTTTCGCCGCCCCGGGGGATGATCAGGTGAACCAGGTCGTCTTGCTTCAGCAGTTCATCCACGGCCTTGCGGTCGGTGGTTTCAAGATAGGAAATGAGATGTTTGTCGACCCTGTTTTTCTCCAGGGCGTCCTGAATGATCCCGACCAGGGTTATGTTGGAATGATAGGCATTGGATCCCCCGCGCAAAATGACGCCGTTCCCGGATTTCATGCATAGCGTGGCGGCTTCGATCGTCACGTTTGGGCGCGCCTCGTAGATAATGCCGATCACCCCGATGGGCACGCGCATGCGGGAGACGGTGAATCCTTCCGGCCGGACCTCGCTTTCGTAGATCTCGCCCACGGGATCGGGCAGGTCGATGAGCTCCCTGCAGGCCTTGATCATGCCGTTGATGCGGGCATTGTTCAGCGCCAGACGGTCAAGAAACGCTTCGCTCAGATGCTTATCGCGCCCGATGTTCAGATCGTTCTGATTGGCATGTTTTAAGACCTTGCGGTTTGCCTCAATGCCTTCAGCGATGCTTTTCAGAATGGCATTTTTCTTTTCACTCGTTCCATCCTGCAAGAACGCCTGATAGGCTGTGTGTGTTTTTATTGCCAGTTCGCGTATCATTGTTGTCTCCTATTTCGGATTGAATCGATTTAATTGAGTCGAATAATTCGAGTCAAAACTTTCGAGTCGAATATTTCGAATCAAAACTTTCGAGTCAAATACCCCCACATTCAATCTTTATTCACGATAATCAGATTATCCCGATGCACGATCTCATCATAATATTTTTTCACGTCGTTCTTGTCGATATTCCCGGTTCTTTTGCCCTTGATCTTCTCAATATCCGTGCAGGAATAATAGCTGATGCCCTTGGCGATCAATTTTCCTTTAAGATCGCAGATGCCAACGATATTGCCGTCGGTGAAATTACCTTCCGTCCGGATCACACCGCCGGGAAGCAGACTTTTATTTCCGACGATGAGGGCTTTGGCTGCGCCGTCATCCACGATGATCTTGCCTTTGATCTTATGGTTCACAAAGATCCAGCGCTTCCTTTTGCTCTGGAAACGTTTATCGGCTTTGATGAATGTGCCGATATCCTCGCCCTCAAGCAGGCCCTTCAGGTTGGGAGTGAATCCGCTGGTGATGATCACGTTCGCACCGCCCTGCGTCGACCGGAGGGCCGCCTGCAGTTTGGAGGTCATGCCGCCCAAAGACAAAACATTCGATTTGTCGTCGATCATTTCGAAAGTCGATGAGTCGATCTTGTCGAGCAAGTTTATACGTTCGGCGTTTTTATTCTTGTAGGGATTGGCGGTATATAAGCCATCGGTATCCGTGAAAAGAATGAGCAGGTCCGCATCGATCAGCGATGCCACCAGCGCGGACAGAGTGTCATTATCACCGAATTTAAGTTCGTCCACGGAAACGGTGTCGTTCTCATTTATAATGGGGATCGCACCGTAGCGGAAAAGCGAGAGCAGGCAATCGCGGGTGTGAAGGAAACGCTTGCGGTTCTCCATGATATCGTAGGTTACCAGCACCTGTCCGGTCGGAATGCCCCATAGCCGGAACAGGTCGTTCCATTTCTGCATCAGCAGGGCTTGCCCCACCGATGCCAGCGCTTGTTTTTTCTTCAGTCCCGGCGGACGTGTCTCAAGTCCAAGACGCTCCATGCCGAATCCCACGGCTCCGGAGGTCACCAGCGCGAATTCATAGCCCTTTTCACGATAGGCGGACATATCCGTCATCAGCTTCATCAGTTCAGGAGAGCCTTCCCTTCGATGCAGGTCCAGCAGCACCTTGGTGCCCAATTTCAGAACCACACGCCGAGCGCCACGGACCGACGCTTGGCGTTCGTTTGTTCTTGCGACCACTCGTGTGTTATCCGTTGAGACCATGCCTTTCCTTTTCGTAAATGACAATAATAAGCCAATATTTGCAAAACAGGGATAGAAATTAAGCAAATATAATATAAAAGCAAAGAATATTTGGTGAAATATGATAATATCCGAAGAATAATATATCATAATATTGCGGGCTCGGACCTGATTCGGGGTATGAATTGGAAAATGATTGCGGGCTCGGACCCATGTGTCCGAGCATTTGAAGAATTATTTTAAATTAAAAGTAATATTTCCCCGTCGGGCGGACACATGGGTCCGCCCCCGCAGTTTTGCTTTTATTATTTTTAAAGAAAGGATTTTTTTATCTCACTTCTTATTCACTCTTACCCTCTACTCATCACTCATAATTTATAACTTATAACTGCACCGACCTTTCACCTCAAAAATTATTTTTATACATTTCCTTTTTATATTTCCCTCTAAAATCATATTTTACCTTTCTGAAAGAAGGTGCCCATTGTCCAACATACGCATATTACCCGAACAACTGTCCAATAAGATCGCTGCCGGAGAGGTGGTGCAGCGTCCCTCATCTGTCGTCAAAGAGTTGATGGAGAACGCCATTGATGCCGCTGCCACCGATATTTTGATCTCTATCGAAAATGGCGGCAAGGACGTGATCCGCGTTGTGGACAACGGCGAAGGTATGAGCGAGGACGACCTGCTTCTGGCTTTCGAACAGCATGCCACCAGCAAGATCGCGGTTATTGATGACCTGGAAAATATCCGCACCCTGGGGTTTCGCGGAGAAGCGCTTCCCAGCATTGCATCGGTGTCCATGTGCGAGGCACAAACCTGTCTGAAAGATACTACCGAAGGCCGCCGCATTGTGATCAATGGCGGTGAGATCAAGACGGTGGAACCCGTGCCCATGCAGCCGGGCACGCATTTTACGGTGCGCAGACTCTTTTTCAATACACCCGCCCGCCGGAAATTCCTCAAATCGCCCAATACGGAATATCGTCATATTATCGATACGGTGCGTCGTTTTGCACTGGGCTATCCAAATCTGCGTTTTCAGCTTTACTCAAATGACAACGAGGTCTTCATCCTGGAACCCGCAGATCTTAAAAAGCGTATTGTGGATGTCTTTTCACCGCATTACGATCAAAAACTGATCGCTATTGAAGCCAATGACGGCTTCATGAATATCAATGGGTTTGTCGGTGGCTTGGACCTGGTCCGCAAGAAAAGCGGCGAACAGTATTTATTCGTCAATAACCGCCTGGTCAACGATCGTCTCATGAATTCTGCCGTCTATGCTGCTTTTACTCCCATGATCGAGAAAGGGGAGTACCCATTCTTCGTGCTTAAGCTATTCCTCCCGCCGAAAGATATTGATGTGAACGTGCATCCGCAGAAAACGGAGATCAAATACCGCAACGAATGGCAGGTCTATCACTTTATCCGCAATGCCGTAGCCGAAATGCTTAAAGATAATCTGCGCGTGGTGCCGAGCATGCAGCGCCCGACGGTTAATCTGTCGTTCGGCCAGCAGGCCATGCATTACAAAAATTCCATACCCGAACAACAGCGCATGCCTCTGGACAGCATGCCCGATAACCGTCCGCCCGAACCGCCGCCGCTGCCGGATGATCATCCGCTGACCCGCCGGATCGAGCAATTCAACACCAATCTGCAGAATACACAGCCGCGAACGAACGGTAACGACAAGGTCGTATCGCTCTGGCAGGCGCACAATAAATATATCTTTGCCCAGATCGCCACGGCGGTCATCGTGATCGACCAGCATGCGGCGCATGAACGCATTCTCTTTGAAAAAGCGCTCCAGACCTTCAGTGCGAACTCACAGCAGGCATCCCAACAGCTGCTTTTCCCGGTCAGTCTTGAACTTTCACCGGACGATTTTTCACTTCTTGGGGATGTGGTGGGCGAATTTGAAAAACTCGGATTTTCCCTGCGGGCATTCGGCAAGAACACTATGCTTATCGAAGCGGTCCCCTCGGACCTGAGAAATATCGATGAGGGCAGAGTGGTGCTGGAGATCCTGGACAATTACCGCGAGCGCCGGGAAAAACGTCAGGACAAAACCTATAATATGGCGGCATCCTATGCATGCAAAGCCGCTATCAAGACCGGTGACCGTCTCGAACCCCTCGAGATGCAGAACCTGGTCGACCAGCTCTTCCAGTGCGAATCACCCTATGCCTGTCCCCACGGACGGCCCACCATTGTGAACTTAAGCGTTGATGAGTTGGATCGCAGATTTAAAAGAACGTAAGACGTAAAATAAAAAAATCATATGAAATTTGTGATATGGGTCATGGATATTGGCCTGCCCTTTTTATAATGGTAAACCTTTTAGTATTTTTTGCCAAAAAGGCATGAGATTAAAAGGGTATAATTATTCAAAGGAAGGTATTTATTTCATCACCGGTGTGGTATTGGATCGGCTTTGTCTTTTTGGCAGAATAAAAGATGAAAAAATGATCCTTAATGATGCAGGAAAGATGATAGAAAAATGGTTCTTGAAATTAGAAGATAAATTTCCGGGCATTAAATGTCATGAGTATGTTATCATGCCAAATCATTATCATATTTTGATCGAGATCTTTTCTCCATCGAAAAATAATAAAAGCAATTTGGCGGGGGCGGACCCATGTATCCGCCCAAAAGAGAATATTCGCCCTAATTTATCCCAAGTCCTGCAATGGTTTAAAAGCATGACGACAAATGAATATATTAAAGGAGTTAAAGAAAAAGGATGGAGAAGGTTTAATAAGAAATTATGGCAAAGATCATTTGATGATAGAATAATGAAAGGCTATGAATTAGATAATTACAGAGAATATATCAAAGCTAATCCAAAGAATTGGAAAGAGAGATGGAAATAAATATAAATTGGCGGACACATGGGTCCGCCGCCACAATCAAGCATAAAATATTTTTCAAATTAAAATATAAATTCTATCCTCCAATTCCCATCAATAACCCATCACTTACCACTCACCATTCATCACTCAAAAACTCTCATTCCGGTTTCCCGCTTACGACTTCTGAAAACTTTCCTATCATCCTTGCATTTCGAACCTGAATCGGCTATATTTCGAAACTGAAAAAGAAAGGAAAAATAAAATGAAACATGTCTATTTATTCGGTGCCGGTAAAGCTGACGGCAAAGCGACCGACAAGAACCTCTTGGGTGGAAAAGGCGCTAATTTAGCGGAAATGAATCTCATCGGAGTTCCGGTTCCCGCCGGTTTTACTATTACGACCGAAGTTTGTACCGCCTGGTACAAAGATGGCGTTGATAAAACAGTTGAAACGATCAAACCCGAAGTGGAAGCGGGCATCAAGCACATGGAAAAAGTCATGGACATGACTTTTGGTGCTACCGACAATCCGCTTCTTGTGTCTGTTCGTTCCGGAGCCCGCGTATCCATGCCGGGTATGATGGATACCGTTCTTAATCTTGGAATGAACGACGATGTTGTCGAAGGCCTTGCCGCCAAATCGAACAACCCGCGTTTTGCATGGGATTCTTATCGCCGTTTCGTACAGATGTACGGCGATGTTGTTTTGGGTCTGAAACCCGAAAGCAAAGAAGATATCGATCCCTTTGAAGAGATCATCGAAGCGGCCAAAGAAGCCAAAGGCGTTGAATTGGATACCGAACTCACCGTCGACGACCTGAAAGAACTGGTCAAAAAGTTCAAAGCCGCGGTCAAAAGAGTAACGGGCCACGATTTCCCCGCCGATCCCTGGGATCAGCTCTGGGGAGCCATCGGCGCTGTTTTCGGTTCTTGGAATAACCCCCGTGCCAAATTCTATCGCAAAATGAACGGTTTTGCCGACGAATGGGGTACCGCTGTGAACGTACAGGCCATGGTTTACGGTAATATGGGAGAAAACTCTGCAACGGGTGTTGCATTTACCCGTGATGCCGCCACCGGCGAAGATATTTTCAACGGTGAATACCTGATCAACGCGCAGGGTGAAGACGTGGTTGCCGGTGTCCGTACACCTCAGCAGATCACACTCGAAGGCTCTAAACGATGGGCAAAACTGGCCGGTGTTTCTGAAGAAGATCGCGTCAGCAAGTTCCCTTCACTCGAAGAAGCCATGCCCCCCGCTTACAAAGAATTGGATGACATCCAGCAGAAACTGGAAGATCATTATAAAGATATGCAGGACCTTGAGTTTACCATTCAGGACGGACGCCTTTGGTTGCTGCAGACCCGTACCGGTAAACGTACCGGTGCCGCCATGGTCAAGATCGCCATGGATATGTTCAAAAAGAACGAAATTGATGAAAAAACCGCGATCATGCGCGTTGAGCCCAACAGGCTGGATGAATTGCTTCACCCGGTCTTTGATCTTAAAGAACTTGAAAAAGCACAGTCCATCACCAAAGGTCTGCCGGCATCTCCGGGTGCTGCGACCGGCCGTGTTGTTTTCTTCGCCGACGAAGCCACCGAATGGGCAGCCAGAGGTGAAAAGGTCATTCTCGTCCGAATTGAAACCTCTCCTGAAGACCTCTCCGGTATGGATGCCGCCGAAGGTATTCTCACCGCACGCGGCGGTATGACCTCACACGCAGCCGTTGTGGCTCGCGGCATGGGTAAATGCTGTGTATCCGGTGCAGGTGGCGTACAGGTCAACTATAAAGCACGCACCATGAAAATTGGTGGAAAAGAATATAAAGAAGGCGACTGGATCTCTCTGAACGGTTCAACCGGTGAAGTCTATTCTGACAAGATCCCGACCATCGACCCGGAACTCTCCGGCGATTTCGGTGAACTGATGGATCTTTGTGACAAACATACCACGATGCTGGTCCGCACCAATGCGGATACGCCTCATGATGCAGGTGTTGCCCGCAACTTTGGCGCAAAGGGCATTGGTCTTACCCGTACGGAACACATGTTCTTTGAAGGCGACCGGATCAAAGCCATCCGCGAGATGATCCTGGCTGAAGACGTTGAAGGACGCAAGAAAGCTCTCGCAAAGATCCTCCCGTATCAGCGTGAAGATTTTGAAGGCATTTTTGAAGCCATGAACGGCTTGCCCGTCACGGTTCGTCTCCTGGATCCCCCTCTGCATGAATTCGTACCTCACGAAGAAGAAAATCAGAAGATCATGGCTGACGAAATGGGCATTAGCGTTGAAGATGTAAAAGCTAAAGTCGAATCTCTGGCTGAATTCAATCCTATGCTCGGACATCGCGGCTGCCGTCTCGGTAACACCTATCCGGAAATTACCGAAATGCAGACTCGCGCCATCATCGAGGCTGCCTTGAATTGCAAAGCAAAAGGCATCGAAGCCAAGCCCGAGATCATGGTTCCCCTTATCGGAACGAAAGAAGAATTTCAGTTGCAGGAAAGCATTATTCGCGCAACCGCTGAAGATGTTTTCAAGGAAAAAGGCGACAAGGTCGATTACATGGTCGGTACCATGATCGAGATACCACGTGCCGCTTTGACAGCTGACGAAGTTGCCGAACATGCGGAATTCTTCTCATTTGGCACTAACGACCTCACGCAGATGACTTTCGGTTACTCACGCGATGATGCCGGCAAGTTCCTCCCGATCTATCTGGAAAAGAACCTGCTCAAAGACGATCCTTTCCAGAAACTGGATCAAACAGGCGTTGGTCAGCTGGTTGAAATGGGTACTAAAAAAGGCCGTTCAGCACGACCGAACCTCAAGGTCGGTATCTGTGGTGAGCACGGCGGTGAACCGTCATCGGTCAAGTTCTGCCACAAAGTCGGCATGAACTACGTATCCTGTTCACCTTTCCGCGTTCCCATCGCACGTCTGGCAGCAGCTCAGGCAGCGATTGAAGAAAAGTAACTGGTGACTAGAAACTGGTAACTGGTATTAATACATTAGAGCCCCTCGGATGAGGGGCTTTTTTTGATCTCAACCCTCAACTCTCAACTCTCAACCCTCAACTCTTAATTCATATACTTCTGCACTTCATCGATCAGATACTTGATCTTTGAGCGCTCATTGTGGTCCAGATTTCCCTCTCTTCTAGCCTGTCTGATGGCTTTCTTAAGAAAAGTTTTGATATTGTCCAGTTTAGTGGATTTTTTGCCGACGTCCCCTTCGATAAAACGTTTTTGCAAATGATCGAAAACGGTTTGTTTGCGTTTGGTTTGCTCACCGTCTTCCATGCGGTCGAAAAGCTCCAGAAGGGTTGTTAGGGTTGCCGGATCATCTTCGCCGAGACGATCATAATTGTAGGCTTCTTGGGGCGCTTCAGCCAAAACGCTGAGCAGGTAGGCAAGATAATTGCTGATATGCTCAAGTTTTGGGTAATCTATCTTTTCGGCGGTATCGTGACAGGTGTGATATTCACGAAACCTGCCGGTCGTCATAAAAAGATATGGCAGGTCATATTTATAAAGCGGTAAATAATCACCGGACGGAGGAATTGCATGAGCACCGATGCGCATAGGGGAAAGGTGTTTAACGGCATCCTGCATTTCATCAATGATCGGACCAATACCGGATTTCTCAGCCCCGATAACAAAAAATATTTCCTGGAATTTTTCCGGCACCTTGCCGTTGCCCATGCGATGGCCCAGCATATCCATGATGATGGCCAGATCGATATGTTCAACGATCTCCGGGTAATCCTTGCAGAAATGTTCCACACCCATATGTTCGGAATTAAAGTACGGGGGTTCTTCCGCGTCGAAACAGGTGATGATCACCGAACGGCGGTCGTTGTCGTTATACTGCTCGGTTTCCACAAAGAACTTTCCGGCGTGCAGCATCGTGGCAACAGCAGAGGCATTATCATCGGCGCCGGGATAATATTTTAATCCCGTCTTATGTTTGCCAAGATGATCGTAATGGGCATCCATAAGAATAAATCGGTCCCGAAGCTTGCCGCGGCCGGGAACAACCCCGATAATATTATATCCTTTCTCACCTTCGGGCAGTCCGCCGAACTCATGTAAATAGCCGTCAACGGTTCCCGGATGAATACCTGCGCGCATCATATTATCGATAATATAATCCCGTGCCGCCCTGGAACCCGCAGTTCCCGTGCGCCGTCCGTTGCATTCCCTGCTTGCCAGAAAATGCACGATGTCGATAATGGAGTCGATCATATTTTTCGGTAATGTAGTGGGCGGTCGCGACCGTCCTTTACACTGTTTTCAATTTATAACAGAATTCCAGCGATCGTTGCAGTCGTCCAGCTTGCCAACGCCCCGCCGATCATGGCTTTCAGAGCGACTTTTGCCAGTGCTTTCTTACGTCCCGGAGCCACGGCTCCGATACCGCCCAATTGAATGCCGATGGAAGAAAAATTGGCAAATCCGCAGATGGCATAAGTTGCGATGGTCGTGGCGCGTTCGCTTAGCACGCCGTCATTTATGTAAGTTCCGAGCGCACTGAAGGCAACAAATTCATTCAAAGAAATTTTCATTCCAAGGAGATTCCCGACTTCGCCGGCATATTTCCAGGACACGCCCATCAGCCAGGCCAAGGGACGGAAGATCGTGCCAAACAGTGTTTTAAGAGAGCCCGGGAAAATACCCATGTATTCGCCTTTGACCGGGGAAACGATCGATGTTACCGAATATTCCATATATTCCTTGCCCAGCCATTTGCCGTCGATAAGTTTATCCAGCCAACTGAAACCCGTGTCGATCAAAGCCATGATAGCAATGAAACCGATAAGCATGGCGCCAACGTTAACTGCTAATTTTGTACCGTCCGTAATTCCGTTGGATAGAGCGCCCAATACATTTTGCGCCCTTTCCATTTTTGGCATTATGATCACACCGGCAGTCTTGGATTCCTTTATTTCCGGATAGATGATCTTGCCCATGACCAATGCAGCGGGGGCGGACATCACAGACGCTGCGACCAGGTGGCCGGCATCCACACCCATGGCAATATAACCCGCCAGCACACCGCCGGCAATGGTGGCGAACCCTCCGACCATGATGGTCAACAGCTCCGATTCGGTCATCTCATTCAAAAAAGGTTTTATCAGCAGCGGAGCCTCCGTTTGCCCCACAAAGATATTGGCGGCGCAGGATAAGGTCTCAGCGCCGCTGGTGCCCATGGTCCAGCTCATGAATTTTGCCATGCCTTCAACAACGCGCTGCATGATGCCGTAATGATAGAGAACGGCCATAAAACCACCGAAGAAAATGATGGTAGGTAATACGGCAAAAGCGAACAGATACCCGAAACCGGGCCAGGTGTTCGTTGCCGGAAAGAAATGTTCGGTTTTGACCAAATTTCCGAAAAGGAATTCCGCGCCGTACAGCGACATACTGAGGAATTTGGCTACGCCGTCCGAGAAACTCTGGAAGATCTCTTTACCATATACGCCATTGGCGACCGGCGCTGTAAAAAGCGTGATGATCAGGACGGCATTCAGATAAGGTTTGATCGCATCGTACTTGATCAGATATTTGTTTACCAGCATAACCGTCAGGAGGATCAGCAATAGCCATATGAAAGGCAGTACCTGCATGATCATGAAAAGTAAAAAAGCCGCAATAGCGGAACCGAGAATAATACCGATAACCCAGAGCGTTTTGGGCCAGGCATTCTTAAGAATATACCTGAAAACATAAAATACCAGTAAGATCGCAAATACCGCCATGCCGATCCAGGAAACAAAAGTTTGTTGTAAAATAATGACCGCTAAAAGGAACTGAAGAAAAAGTCCCCATGCGACGGTGCGCAGATTGACCTTGTCTTTGTGATAAGATATAAGCCAGGCGATGAATAAAAGCACCAAAAGACCCAACAAACTAATCAATTTCATATTAACCTCGGTATTTATGTATTATATTTCCCGTGCGATGTAAATTAGTAAACAGAGGATAGATTTGAAAATGAAAAATGTATTTAAAACACTGTTGTTGTTGATACTTGTAAGTGGTTCTGCTCTTTTTGCCGGTATGGTCTCCTCAGACATACTCTTCGTTCCCTGGGGAGAAAATGAAAACCAATTGCGGCATCGGTCCTATCCGGGCTTACATACAGGACCCATGTCTTTCCAGATCGAAAATGAACGTATAACGATCTTTGATACGGAAAATAAAAAACTAAAGACTTACCATGAAAACGAATTGATCTCAAGCCAAGCGCTTGAAGATCCTTATGTACTCGATTTTTATATGGCCGACGGGCGTCTTTATACCATGGACCCGCAGAATATTTACGTCCATGAAAACGGTGAAAAACGAGTCGTGGCATCCATAGATGACCCAAAATATATGTTCGATGGCTTAAAAAATGAAAACGGTGCCATCGTATCAAATTCTCCCAAAGGCAAGGTCTACTGTTCTCCGGCTCAACTGAATAAAGGAATATCGACGGATGTTAAAGTCACCCGCACGCTGCCGGCTACTCTTAATGTGCAGATCGACGGCAATATGTACGAATTGTATGTACCGGAAGTGGGTTCGGTGGAATACATCGGTTCAACACCGGATGATCAGCATTACATTTATGCCGAAAGCATCACGAAACATGTTCCTTTGGCTGTTCAGCGTAAGATCCTGTTCATCGACAACGACGGACAAATTCTAAATACGCTATATCTTCCCGTCCAGAAATTCACTTATATTTTCAAAGAATTTTCTGTTGATGTCAACGGAGCTTTATATCATATGCAATCATCGAAAGCTGGTATTCATATTCTGAAGTGGGAGTATGTTAACGATAATGAGAACGAAACCGTTTATCCCGCTGAATTTATGGAATCTTATCACTTTAATGAATTCATTCAACCGGAACCTGAGGTCGAAAATCCACCTGCACTGATGAAAACAAGTGATGCCGCCGTAACACGTGCGGAAGCCATTGCCATCGGCGGTGAGTATGTAACGCATGTTTGGACGGCAACTTCGGCAAATATCGGAACAAGAGGAAACGCAACCACACCTTCCTGGATCGTGGTTGGTTCAAATACACGTGTTCCCTACAAATGGGGTGGCTGGAGTACCGTTGCTCAGTTTGACGCAGGCATTTCTTCAGGATTATTAGCCGGCGATGTAAATACTTCGGCTGTAGACTGGGGCAACTCAGTCGGTGCTGATTGCTCGGGTTTTGTCTCGGTCTGCTGGCGAGCCAGCCAGAAGTACGGAACATCGACAATTCATAACTGCTCTTATCAGCTTTCAAATTACAATGATCTTTTACCGGGTGATGCCACCAATAAGGCCGGTTCACATATTCGGCTTGTTGTGGAATGGACCACTGACGGAAAATTAAGACAAGTCGAAGAGACCGCCAGCGGTACGCCGGGTTGGGCGGCACGATACTACACTTGGCGCTTAAGCGATATTACCGCCTATGTTCCTATCCGCTATAACAAAATACAGAATTCGCTGGCACCCAGGCCCACCTTATTATCCGTCATAAGCAAACAGGATAGCGTAACGCTCAACTGGGATGCCGACGAGGGCACTATTTTCAGCGGTTACAGGATCTACGGTAAAACAAGGGATGAAGATTACGCCGTTCTTGGTGAAGTTCCGAAAGGTGTGCAAACGGCAACGATAGCACAGCCTGATGATTACTATTTCCAATATTTTGTCGCGGGTTATTCCAGCGATGACAGCGCAAATTACAATCCCTCGGATGTTTATGCCGCAAAAAGAACGGATACCGGTAAGCAGATCCTTATAGTCGACGGTTTTGACCGCAACTCGGGATCGTATGGATACATTACTCACTCTTTTGTGGCAAAAACAGGTCTTTCCATGGATCGTTTTGGGGTCAATTTTGACGCTTGTGCCAACGATGCCGTAATCTCGGGTGACGTGGACCTTAATGATTATGAGATGGTCTGGTGGATCTGTGGCGATGAAAGTACTGAAGACGAAACCTTCAATGATACCGAACAGGATATAGTTGAAACTTATCTGGACAACGGCGGCAAATTGTTTGTCAGCGGTTCGGAGATCGGCTGGGATCTTGATAACAGAGGCACCACAAGCGATAAGGCATTCATCCATAATTACCTGAAAACCTCTTTTTCGGAAGATGATGCCGGATCATATCAGGTGAACGGTGTGTCATCAACTGTATTTAATGGCATAGATCTATCATATTCAAGTGATGGCAGCGGTGAGAACGCTTATGAAGAAGACTATCCGGATGTTTTTTCAACAACCGGCGGTTCTCAAGTTGTGCTGAAATACGGTAATGGCAAGAATGCGGCCGTTGCATACAGCGGAACCTTTCCGGGAGGAACAGTTGCCGGTAAGGTCATGGTTATGGGATTTCCTTTCGAGACCATTAAAAGTCTGGACGAATGTGACAGCTTGTCAGGCGCGATCTTACAGTATATGAATATTACCACCCATACATCTACAAATCCGCTTATTCCGTCAATCGCAACACTTCATCAAAATTATCCCAACCCCTTCAATCCGCTAACTACCATTGCTTATGAACTGAACAAAACGGCAGTTGTTGTCATCAGGATATACAATGTCAAAGGTGAAGAGGTTGAACATATTGCCCAGGGACAGCGTCCGGCAGGCGAACACAAGATCATTTTTAACGGAACAATGTTCCCGTCCGGAATGTATGTGTATGGGTTGGAAATAAACGGCGAAACGGTGGAAGCAAGGAAGATGACACTTATGAAATAGAATTTTTATTGTATCATTTTGCTTTATTCCCTATTTTTTAAAGATGTATATGCTCTCAAAAAGAATTTATATAAATTGTTTTATTTTGAATAAGGAAGCATAAAAGGAGACTTTATGAATTTTAGGCGTTTAATAATAATTATAATGATCTTTGGACAATTTTTATTTGCTCAAAATCCGGAAAAGACATTACCGCAAAATATGATCAGTCATATGGATTATACTTCAAATGTATATTCGGTAGTTGAGATTGATCCGGATGATTATATTGTAGGGGGTGGAGATCAGTTTCTTATTCAAATTAATCATTTAAACAGTACGTCATACAGTATTAAGATTTCACCTGTTGGTGATTTGTTAATACCTACTGTTGGTCAAATTCATTTAAGTGGTATGACATATAGTAGGGCAGTAACTGAAATTAAAGAAAAGTGTAAACAAAAGTATTCAAATGCAGAAATTAATGTAGATCTTGTAAATGTTCGGGATGTGAAAATTCCTATTTTTGGAGCAGTTCAAAACCCTGAAATGATCACCATGTATACCGAAACTGATATTAACCGACAAACTGAACAGACGGTCAGATCTGCAGAAACAGTACAAAGTATTGAAAGAGGTTATGTTCTTCCGGCATCATTAAAATTAAGCGATCTTTTAGGTTTGCTTACCTTGCATTATTTAGCTAAAGACTATGAGATTGAAGTAAGAGGTGTTAATGATACAAGCATAATAAATATTTATCAATATTACTTATATGGTGATGAGGACAGCAATCCGAATCTTTATGAAATTGAGTCAATCTTTATTCCTTTCGCTGATATTGAAAAGGAATGTGTCTATCTTTATAGCCCAATTAATACAAGAAAAATTGTCCCTATTCTGCCGGGTGAAACACTTCAAAAATTTATTGAACGAAAAATTCAATTAACGGATCTGTCGAATTATGATATGATCACTATTAAACGGAATAATGAAATTATCACCAGCCGATCCACTAAACTGAAAGAGCAAAATATTATATTACAAGCGGGTGACGAATTAGAAGTTTCCAGTGCAAAACAGATCATTGTCAATGGTCATGTAAACAAGCCCGGAGTCTATAATTATATTCAAGGGCATACGGTTGCTGATTACATTGCAATGGCTGGAGGAGTAACTGCAGCAGGAAGCAACAAATCAACAATACTTATTCGCGGTGAAAATAAAATTCGCAATGCTGAAAATAAATTATTGGAAAGAGGTGATGTCATTCTGGTCAAGCGTTCAGTAGATCATATTTTGGTCGGCAATTTAACGGTTTTGAATTTTCTGATCACATTAGCTTCCTTGACATTGTCATTTATTGCGGCTTATAACTCTATATAATGAGGATACAACATGTCTAAAGAAAATAGAAAAGAATTGCCCAAAATAGTTCAATTGATCAAAAAATACTTTTGGAAACTTGTGATCGCAAATGCCATTGTAGGTGTGATCGCTGTTGTCATTTTATTGATACTGCCTGAGTGGTATAGAAGTACAGCAGTCATTATTTCGGAAGAACAAAGTAATCAGCTTAATGTAACTTCCGTAGCTTTAAGCAATATGGGTTTTGCCGGCGGACTATTCGGTCAAAATGAAGAAACCTTAAGATATATTCGGTATTTGAATAGTCGTACAATAGCTGATCAGGTCATTGAAGAATTTGATCTCAAAACACGCTGGGAAAAAGAAACGATGACAAAAACTTACGAAAAACTTCGTGATGATGTGTCATTTGTTGACAATGAAGACGGTTCGATTAGTATTAGCGTCATTTATAAAAAAGACCCCCAGATGGCAGCCGACATGGCTAATTTCTATGTATCCGAACTGATGAAAATGATCAAGAAGTACGAAAGTAATTATAAAGATTATGTAGAAAAAGTATATCTTGAGCAGAACCGAAAACTTTATGATCTGGAAGAAAATTTTGCAGATTTTCAAAAACTGACCGGCATTTATGACTTGGAAGAGCAAACGGTTTTTGCATTTCAAGCCCTGACAGAACTTGAAGTGCAAAAATTACAACTGGAAATTCAGAGAGATATATTTAAAAAGACATCGAAAAAAGATGATCCAAGGGTGATTGAACTTGAATCCCAAATAGAAATGTTTGCCAATAAAATTAATGATTACAAAGCCAGCAATAAATATTCCAATATTCCAATAGATCGACTCTCAGAACAGGGGATGGGGTATTTACGCAAATATCGAGATGTTATGGTGCAGGAACAGATCGTGCAATTTCTTGCTATTGAATTTGAACAGTCAAAACTGGCAAGCCAGAAAGAGGAAAGCAAGATCAATGTTATCGACTATGCCGTGCCTGCAGACATGAAATATAAACCCAAACGTGCCAGCAGCTTGATCCTGATATTGCTGGCAAGCGGTATCCTAAGTCTCATCGGTGTTAATATCAAAGAAACTTACTTCTGCTAGCGGTCTAAATGAATTTTAGGAAATTTTATACGCATTTTCCTATGCTCATTCTTGTTGTGGAATGGATACTTGTTATTTATCTGCATTATTCCAATCCCTATCATTTTATTACAATGTCAAAAGATACCCTGGGCATTGTGTTGACGGGCCTGGTATTTATTATTCTGGGCTACTATTTCATGCACTCGTTCTATTTAAAGAATGATGATAAATTACCCGGAGATAAAACGCCCGTTGTTATCAATGAAGTATTCATTGGGAAATCAATTTTGGTGTTATCTCTAATCGTGCTTATCGGACTGTTGATCATTTCAAGAGAGATAGCTAAAATAACAAATAACTTTTCAATGTATTTTGAAAACCCTTTTATGGTAAGAGAAAGGATCGTCTCTTTAGGAGAAGGCAAGATCCCCGGCGTATCAATGGGCATGTATCGTATAGGGTCATATTTTGGCACGTTGATATATCCGCTTTCATTTCTTGGCGGCGTCATCATGACACAGCGGTCCAAATGGAGATATACCGGACTGATCCCGTTCTTGCTTATTGTCTTTTACAGTATTATGAATCTGAACAGATTCGGTTTGGTAACTTCGATGGGGCTGTGGTTTTTTGCTCTAATTTACTTTGGCATGTATGTTGAACCGCGCCGAAGAAAACATATGACTGTCAGAACAGGCCTTTACATTGTATTGGCGGTTGTGTTTGTCGCTGTATTCTTTATAACCATTATAAAATGGCGTTCTTTCTCTTTGATCAATATAGAGTATTTTGCAAAACGGAGCATGTATTCCTATTTCACGGGCTCGGGAGCCGCTTTTGAAAAATTCCTGTTTAATGGCTTTGATCAATTATATGGAGCATCCGGATTCAGGTCGATCGTGAAATGGTTCGCAAAACTGGGTTTGATGGATTCCGGTATGGTCATGGGCGCTCATAACAGCTTTTTTAATATAAGTCGTGGAATTCCCATGAGCCTGAACACCTATACCTTTGCGAAATCACCGTATGAAGATTTTGGAATAATTGGTGTCGGTATTATCTCTTTGCTTTGGGGCGGGTTGAGCCGTTATGCTATGGAAAGGTGCTTTCGCCAATTCAGCCTGATGAATTTGTTTTACGTTTCCATTTTAACACTTTCTCTGTTAATGACATTTTATGAATTCTTTTTCCAGAGCATCACCATGTTTATCTATTGGTTTGTGATATTGAAATTGATCGAAAATTATTTTGTATCCAAGGGAGTGATCAAGCCCGATGCAGGATAAAAAAATAAAATTGACCATTATTTCACATCTTTATCCTTATACGGAAAATTCCGTGAACGGGATATTCGTTAAAGATCAGGCGGAATGGCTTAGCGAAAAATGTGATGTTAGTGTTATTGCCCCCCGACCTAAAACAACTCAGATCCTTCGGTTAATAAATAAGAAATGGGCAATGTACGATAGCATACCGTATGCTTCGAATATTCCCGGGAAATACGACCTTTACAGACCTCAATATCTGACCTATCCCCGGAATCTCTTTTTTTCTCAGGTGGGAAGAAGCTTTTCAAAGGCGGTCTTAAAAGAGATAAAGAAAAAACCCGATATTTTTCATGTGCACTATGCCTATCCGGATGGTCAGGTTATCCCCGGATTAAAAAAAGCATATCCTGAGATTCCAGTTGTCTTATCGGTACATGGTTCCGACTGGTATTTAAACGTAAAAAATAAAAAATTATTTGTTCACGTCAAGAACAATATGCTTTTTGCCGATAAGATCATAACGGTAAGTGAAAAACTGAGAAGCAGTATCGTGTCTGCGTTGCCGGAGTTGTCAGAAAAGGTCGTGACCGTACATAACGGGATAAAGATGTCCGAATATGGAATTGATAATAAAGCACACACAACAAAAAATAATAAAATACGCATATTAACAGTGGGCGCATATACCAAGGTGAAAGGTATTGATATTTTGCTTGCCTCGATTAAGTGGTTAAAGCACCTTAATATTGAATTAACCGTGATAGGCAAGATACCCGATAAAAAATATTACCAAGAACTATGCAAGATGAAAAAAGACCTTGGCCTTGATGATATTGTGAACTTTGAAACAGCAAAATCACGCGAGGAACTTGTTCATTATTATCGGGCCTGCGATTTTTTTATTCTGCCATCAAGAAGCGAAGGCTTTGGCATTGTCTTGATCGAGGCAATGTTTTTCGGCAAACCTGTCATATCGACATGTTCCGGCGGTCCTGAAGAGATCATTAATGAGAACAACGGCCTGCTTGTAAGTCCCGGAAATGAAGATGAATTGACAAAAGCTATTGAAAAAATGTTGAATGAATATATTAATTTTAACTCGGGCAATATTAAAGATCAAATCATTGAAAAATACTCCAGTGAAGTCGTAACGAATAAATTAATGAATATTTACTGGTCAGTATCGGAAGGCAGAAAATGAAAATATGTCATGTTACGTCGGGACACTATCGAAATGACATCAGGGTATTCCTGAAAGAGATCAGCTCCTTAAGGGCAAACGGCTACGAGACACGTTTTGTGGTTGCCGACGGTGCCGGAAATGACGATCATAATTTGATATATGATGTGGGTAAACCTAAAAGCAGACTTGGAAGGTTCTTCGGAACGACGCGTCATATTTATAAATTGATCAAGACGTTTAACGATATACAGATATTCCATTTTCATGATCCGGAATTGATCCCGATTGCCTGTAAAATGAAGCGCAGAGGAAGAAAAGTTATATTTGATTTTCACGAAGATGTCCCAAAACAACTATTGACAAAACCTTATTTATCGCCTTTTCTTCTAAAAATACTGTCCGGCATTTTTGCTCGCTATGAATTGAAAAAGGCAAAAAGATTTGATTTTATTATCACTACAACCCAATCATCAAAAAACAAGTTTCTTAAAGCGAATAAGCACGTTGAAGTTATTAATAATTACCCGCTACCTTCTGAATTTATTAAAAATGATCCAACCCGGGAAAACAATGAAAAAGCAATTTGTTATGTTGGAGGAATCTCACGAGAAAGAGGAATCCTTGAATTGATAGAGGCATTGGGTCATGTTGATGATATAAAATTAAAATTAGCCGGCAATTTTAAAACCTCGGATGTGGAAAACGAAGCGAAAGAACTCAAAGCATGGAATAAAGTCAATTATTACGGTTATGTAACAAGAGAGGAGACACAAAAAATATATAAGGAGTCTATTGCAGGTATTGTCACATTTCTTCCGACACCGCATCATATGGAGGCGCAATCCAATAAAACATATGAATATATGGCTGCCGGATTACCCGTGATCGCTTCAAATTTCCCAATGTGGGAAAAGATCATCAATGAAGAAAAATGCGGGATCTGTGTAAATCCTGAAGACCCGGTTTCTATTGCAGATGCAATAAAATATATCGCCGGGCATCCCGAAGATGCACTGGAAATGGGAAAAAAGGGTGTTCATGCGGCAATGAATAAATATAATTGGCTGGTTGAAGAAAAGAAACTATTGTCAATATATCGCGCGTTGGAAAAATCATGATAAAAATTAAGAATACCATCAGATCTTTTATTGACAGAGGAGGCCATTTTGTCTTTTCCTCAATGATGGTTTCAAAAGTATTGAACTTTATTTTAAGTTTGCTGATCGTTCATATTCTAACCAAGGAAACGTACGGAAATATCAGCTACGCATTGTCCATTATCATGATCATTTTGCCTTTTAGTGGATTTGGCCTCCATCATGCAATGCTGCGTTTCGGGTCTACGGAGAAAACAGTTGAGGCGAAAAACAATATGTTTGTCTCATTTCTCAAATGGGGCCTTCTGTTTTCGCTCATTATCATAGTTGTTTTATTTTTGTTATCGGATTTTATTACGATCCGCTTACCCGGATCAAAACAATTTCTTCACTTATTGACACCGATGGTGATTGCATATTTTGGCTCGGAAATGATATTTGCCTTGTTCCGTGTTCAAAAAAATAATGTATTATTCTCATGGGGGGTAATTTTAAGGGCAATATTGGTCCTGGCTCTTTGCTCGGCTTTTTCCATCATTTTTGGCGGAACCGGATACGCCCTGACCTATGCCCTGATACCCTTGCTGGTTATGTTGATAATGCTCATACCCGGCAATAGAAAATATGGCATCAGTCAAACAAAACGGTATAGCCTGGATCTTAAACCCTATGTTAAATACGGACTTTGGGTCGGTATCGGATCGATCGCTTCGCAACTGGTGATGCTTCTTGATACCATTATGGTGGGTAATATTATTGCAGACAGCTCAAGATTGGCATTATATAAGGTTGCTACGATCATTCCGGCAAACCTGCTTTTCATACCTTCAATTCTATTGAAAACTGATTTTGTTTATATTGCGGAAAATTATAAAAAACGCTCATTTCTAATCAAATATTACAAAAAGTATTTATTCATTTTTATTGTCATTACTGTTGCTATGTTTGCCATATGGTTTATTTTTTCAGATCTTATCATGAAAATGTTCGGATCTCAATATGTCGACGCCAAACCGATCATTACCATTTTACTGTTCATGGTTGCCATGGCATTTTTGACAAGAATACCTTTGGGGAACATACTGAATGCACTGGGTAAATCACCTTGGAATACATATTCGAATTTGATACTTTTAGCAATTAATGTTGCTTTGAATGCGTTGATGATCCCAAAATACGGATTGAACGGTGCAGCCTATGCGACGTGTATATCGGTAGCGATCAGCGGTATGATCAATATTGGACTTTTTGTCCTGTATCTGAATAAATATTGTGATGATCCGGATAAGCTTTCCAAAAAAAACTCCTAAAATGAAACTGGAATTATGACGAACAATACTGATTTTGAATATCCCTTTCTAAGCGTGCTTCTGGCCGTTAAGAATGAAGGCCAGTATATTGAAAATACCTTAAAAATGCTCTTTGATCAGGATTATCCTCAAGATAAATATGAAGTGATCGTAGCCGACGGTTGTTCTGACGATGAAACCCCTGAGATAGTCAAAGCATTCTCAAAAAAACACAGCAATTGTATCTATTTAAAGAACGAAAAGATCCTGTCTGCTTCGGGTTGGAATCTGGGGATCGAACATTCGAAAGGAGATGTTGTATCCTTTTTGAGCGGTCATGTCGATTTCGAAAAAAGTTATTACAGTAAACTTGTAAAAAGATTGAACAAAGATGTCTGTGGAGTTGGCGGTCCTTCAATTACAAAAGGAAAAAGTAAAAAAGGGAAGATCATCAGCTTGGCATATCTCTCCGCTTTCGGAAGCGGTGGTGCCAGTTTTTTAAGCGATTCCGAAGAAGGGGATGTGGAATCCATCGTATTCGGATGCTATTGGAAAAAAGATATACAAAAAGCCGGCGGTTTTGATGAAAAATGCGCAAGAGGACAGGACTGGGACCTGAACGTGCGCCTCAGAAGCATGGGTTACCGATTATATAAAGTGAACGACGTCAAAACCGAACCCTATGTAAGAGATACTTATAAATCCCTTTGGAGACGACATTATTTTGCGGGATTATGGAAAACCTATATTAACAGAAAATATCAAAACGCCTTTCTACTGAGACATCTTATACCGCCTTTATTCTCATTGGGATTGACCGTATCAGTCATTATGGGGTTTTTCTGGAATTGGGTATTTATGGTTCCCGCGCTCGCTTTGGCAATGTATTTGTTGGTTTCAATAAAAATGGTCATCAAATATCGTTTAAAAATTCCGGATGTATTTCTTTTCATGATCGTATTTTTTATTATACATTACTCTTACGGTGTTGGATTTATTCTTGGATTGGGAAAGCATGAAAAATAAAATCCTGATATTATTGTTCCTGTTCTCTTTTACCTGGGCAATGCAATTGTTTGTGCCGGTTGATGATCCGGTTTATGATTTTCTTGAAAGGCAGGCAACAAGAGGATTTATCCCCGGATTTTTGAATGATACCAAACCGCTGCAACGGGATGAGATCGTACACTGGCTTCTGAAAGTCAGAGATTACGAGGATGAACTGAAGCGTGTCGACAGAGAACTTCTGGCATACCTGATGGTCGATTACCGTCATGAATTATCTAATAAAAAACATCCGGATTTATCTGATACTTCAAAAAGCAGACTTGGCTTCGCTTCCTGGAAGAATTTACGACAAGATTTGAAACACTTAGGGCAAAAAGACCTCTACCAAGAACAGCAGCACATATATATGATGGAAGACAAGAATAATACGGTCTGGATAGATGCGGATTTCAAAGTCAGGGGGGAAGGCAAGAACAGCACGCTGCGATTCATGGATCAACTGGGGGCTTATGCATCCATCCAGGCGGGCGAGCATCTTTCTCTTTTTGTTGACGGCTATTTCTTTCATCAGTATGTCCCGGATGACTGGTCAGAGCCGGTAAAAGAATTCAAGGGAAATTGGTTTAATCTCGGAGGCGATGTGGAAAAGATCGCTACATGGGATCGATCGGAAGCATACGCAAATCTAACGGGTAAATTCGGTACCTTGACGATCGCACATTATCCTGTGATCTGGGGGAATTCATTAAACCCGGTTGTCTTGTCAGATAATGCGACTACTTTCGGTTCAATCCGATGGAGCAAAAAATTCAAACATTTCAAATACAACTTTTTACATGGTTCGCTGATGACCCCGACTTATACGACCATGGACGACAATGGACGTTACTATATACCGAAGTATCTGGCAGCACACAGGATAGAGATCCTTTTCACACCCCGTCTCCACGTTAATTTTTCCGAGATGATAACCTATGGAGGGGAGGACAGGATACCGGAGATCACGTATCTGGTGCCCACCATATTTTTATGGCCGTCTGAACATACTTTGGGTGATAGGGATAATAAAATGATCTCCCTGGAAGCGGAAGTGTTTCCGCTGAACGGATTACGCTTATATGGAACTGTTTTCTTGGATGAACTGGTCTTCGGTCAAATTTTCAATGATTTCTGGGCAAACAAATATGCGCTTCAGGCCGGTTTCCAATTATCACCGCGCTCAATTCCTGCCGATTTGATCGTGGAAGCAACAGCAGTTCATCCATGGACTTATACACATCGATTTGTCTACGGAAATTATACTCACCATGGAAGGGATCTTGGTTTCTTTGCCGGACCCAATACTAAATATGTTACAGCTGAATTGAACGTGGACCTTTCCGTCAGGAACAGAATATCATTTAGTATCGGTCATTTGGTTGAAGGCGCCGACTCAATCCTTGTAGGTGATGAGCTATATCCGATAGGAGGTAATGCCAATCAGGATGATTACGAAAGGTCGTTGAGTCTTGATTATGCCACATCCTGGCTAATGGGCGATATGATAAATACGACCAATCTGAAACTTGAGTGGTTATATCGCTGGCGAAACAAGATATCATTTCTTTCTTCTTGTGAATTGCGAAACAAACAAGGTATATCGGATCTTTATTATTCGATCCAATTGAATTTAAACTATTAGGTGATTGGTAAAAATATGAGCAAAGGATACAAAGCGGCACTATTTGTTTCAGATCTTTTTTCTACATTGATCGCGTTTTTCGCTGTGTTTTGGTTGCGATATCGTTCGGGCCTCTTTCCGGTTGATATAGAAATTTATATCAGCGACCTGTGGTTGCCTGCGATCGTTCTATATCTTTATTGGTTGATTTTTTATTTATATAATGGCCTGTATCATTTACCGGAAGCACCATCACGTACAGATGAAAACATCAAGGTTTTTAAAGCGACAAGTTATGGCGTTATTTTGCTTTTCTTACTGACCTTTGATATGTTCAATCCTTTTTCTATCGGAAGATTGATCATTTTGATCTATTGGTTTGCCCAGTTGACGCTAACAGTCATATTTAGAAGTGTTATTCTGTCGATACGTCACAACCAGTTAATGAAAGGGATCGGTCTTATCCCGAGTTTCATTGTGGGATGTAATCCAAAGGGATATGAGATCTATCAAAAGATCAAGCAATATCCGGCTTTGGGTTATAATATTGTCGGTTTTGTTTCCATGGATAATGAGCAGGAACCCGGCAGTACGTATCATGACGTACCGGTCATGGGAAAACTTGATGATGTGGGGGATCTGATCGATCAATATCAGGTCAAACAACTGGTGATCGCATTTGGGACAGATAAACATGATAAAGTTCTTGATGTCATCAATAAAGTGGCCGAAAAAAAAGTGGGTATGAAGATCCTGCCAGACATGTATGATATTATTTCAGGTTTGGCGAGAACTCAGCAAATCTACGGAATCCCCCTGATCGATATTAATCCCGGCATCATGCAGCCCTGGGAAAAATTCATTAAACGAGCTGCGGATGTTTTAATATCAGTTATCGGTTTGTTGCTATTCTTACCATTTGGTTTGATCTTGTCCTTACTGATCCGTATTGATTCGAAAGGGCCAATATTTTATACACAAGACAGATTGGGTCTATATGGCAAACCTTTCAGGATCATAAAGTTCAGATCTATGAAACATAATGTTGAAGAAAGCAATGGAAATGTGATTCTGACAACTGAAAATGATCAGCGGGTAACAAAGATCGGCTCCTGTGTCTGCCTGGGCCACCGGCACCAGCGTCATGCCGTCATAGGACTGGAG
>CAYVLJ010000018.1:0-24844 GCA_964452375.1 uncultured bacterium
AAAGAGAACCACAATGAGCATTAACTTCGACAGTTCAAAAGCTATATACCTCCAACTGGCCGATCTCATCAGAGAGTCGATCATGTCCGGCGCACTGAAAAGCGGAGAAGCTATCCCCTCCGTCAGACAGTTGTCCGCCGAATACCGGTTGAACCCACAGACAATTTTAAACGCCACACAGCTTCTCGTCAATGAGGGTTTACTCGAAAAACGTCGCGGAAAGGGTTACTTCGTCACCGATCCTGCACAGGATGTCTTAAAAGAATCCGGGGTCATTAACTTTGAGGATGTTACTCTTCCGGACATGATCAAACAGGCCAAAATGCTGGGGATAAGCAAAAACGAACTGTGCAAATTAATAGAAAGTAAGTTCAACGAAAAATAAAACATTTTAAAGGGAGAAGAACCATGTTTAACAATAACATTATCAAACGCCACAATCGCACTATGTCATACGTACGTGCAATGTCGATCCGAATTGTAAAACCGGTCAAATAAAGAAGTTAACGAAAAAGGCAAATGCAATGAACGGTTGCGACCGTTCAGACAAAAGAGAAGATCTCATGAACAACAAGAATTTTAAGAAAGCAGACATCGCGGGGACTCAGGGGACGACACGCCGAACGACCGTCTTATCGAGAGGTGTGAACCGATGCTGTCCGTTTCTGAACAAAGTCCGTTATTACAAGACAGTAAGCCTGAAAGATGAAAAATTATACAATGATCTAAATAGCGGAAATTTTGATAAAAAACGAAAAATTCACGATGAGGTCGACGAAAATGCCGGTACATCGATGATGTGTTGTCTTTGAAAAGGAATGAAGATGGAAAATTATATTCAAGTAAAGAATCTGACCAAAAGATATAAGACTATCACCGCCCTAAAAGACATTGATCTTGATATTCCGAAAGGCAAGATCGTAGGATTGATGGGTAAGAATGGCGCCGGGAAGTCGACTCTGCTAAAATGTATGTTGGGATTACTGCGATACGAAGGGACTATTTCCATGTTTGGCAAATCCATTAGTGAATGGAAACATGATCTTTACGGCCGGGTTGCGTTTATTCCGGATGTGAGCGGCCTGGATCCCCGGCTGACAGTGGAACAAACCATAGATTTTACCGCTGCCGTTAACGAATCATGGAATTGGGATAAGTCCAAAAGGCTATTTGCGGAAAGCGACCTGCCGTGCGATCAAAAGGTCGGGACTCTCTCGAAGGGGATGAAAACAAAGCTATACCTTTTACTGACCTTATCAAAAGATGTTGATGTGCTCCTGTTGGATGAACCGACATTGGGCCTGGACATCGTATTTCGGAAAGAATTTTATGACCTCCTTCTCGGTGAGTTTTACGATGAAGAAAAAACCGTGATCATTTCAACACACCAGGTAGCTGAAGTTGAGAACATACTTCAGGATGTGATCTTCATTGATCGCGGCGAGATTCTTCTCAACCGCTCAGTCGATCAATTGAAAGAAGACTGGAAGATCATAGAAGTCTCAAATGCGCAAGAAGAAACATTAATGCAATATAATCCAAGCGTTTATACAAAAACGCTTGGACATGTACGGGGTTTGGTTGAAGGCAAAGTTGAAATAGAGGGCGCAAAATTCATGGTGCCGAACTTGTCTGAGATCTTTGTTGCTTTAACTCAAAGTAAATAATTAGGTGTAATCATGTCACATTTTCTAACATTAATAAAAACAGAATATTTGAAACGCAAACCGGCATACTGGACACCGGTTCTGATCGTCGGCATCATCACTGTCGTACTGCTGGTAGTCAGTCTGACGGCATTGATAGCCAATTGGGATGTTATCCAGTATGGATTCATCAATATGTCTTTTGATTTTGACGATATTCAGGATGGTGTTAAGCTCGGAGTGTACGGCAGTATGATGCTGGTTGTATTTGTATTTTCCATCTTCCTGCTGATCACTTCGCAGAGCAGCTTGTCAAAAGAAAAAGAACTTGGCTGTGAATTGTTCTATCGCTGTCAGCCGGTCAATATCTGGACCTGCACAGCTGCAAAATACCTGATGCATGTTTTTGCCGGAGCAGTATTGCTTTTGGGCATTGGATTGTTACTCGGTCTTATTCTGGCCATTGTGTTTGCAAGCACTATGGGTGGATTTTATCTGGGTTCCGCATTTCTGGGTACACTACTCGGATTGATCCTCTATCTTAAATTTGCATTGGTTTTCGGATCCCTGTATTTTCTATTCTCATCGATATTCAAACACAATGCCTTTCTCAAAGGTACGATCTTTATCGGTTTGATCGATCTGGTTTTTGTTATGATCCAGGAACTGACCCGTAATACCGTTAATATGCCTAGTATCTTTGAGGGATTATTCTCATTGATGGGCAATCTTAACGTTGACAGTGATATCGCTCTTGGGAGCGCTTTGGGAGATTATCGTCTGCTGATAGCACTCCTGTTCGCGGGCGCTTGTTACACCGGGGCCACACTGATCTATCAATATAAAACAACAGAAGCTTAGGAGAGCAAAATGAAACGAAATAAAGCATTGATCATTTTCTTAGTCGCATTTTTTACACTGGGGTCCGCTTTTGCTTTTAAGGTTACGGCCAAGGGACCCGTGATCACGAAAAAAGTTATAGTAAAAAGCTTTACGAAGCTGGATGTGCGTTCACAATTTGATGTGTATCTCACCCAGGGAGATAAAGAAGAGCTTAAGATCAAGACCTATGAAAGCATTATGCCCTATGTTGATGTAGATCAGCGAAACGGACAGCTTATGGTCTCGCTGGATAAAAAGCTAAACAATATTAAATGGCTGAATCGCGATCATATTCTGGAAGTGCATATTACCGTCAAAGAACTTGAAAGAGTCGAACTGTCCGGAGCTTGTGATCTGTATATGATGACCCCGCTTGTTACGGAAGATCTTAAAATATCCGCTAGCGGCGCCAGCGATCTTGACCTGATGAAGATCGAAGGTAAAAATATCAAGATCATAACATCGGGTGCCAGTGATATTGATGATGGTGACTTTGATGTAAAAAAGTTATATATCAATGCGAGCGGCGCCAGTGATGGTAATATTAAAGTTGTTGCCGAGGTACTTGATATGATCGCTTCAGGAGCATCCGATTTTGATATTGATGTTAATGTCGAAGAGCTGGGGATCAGTGCGCATGGTTCTTCTGATTTCGATGCAAAAGGGAAATCCAGAACATTCGTGATCAATGTATCCGGTTCTTCCGATATGGATGCTTTCGATCTGACCAGTGATACCATTATTGTGGATGCCTCCGGAGGTTCAGTCTGCAAGATCAATGCCATAAAGTTTATTGATGCTTCCAGTTCGGGCGCTTCAAGCATATACTACATCGGGAAACCCGATAAGACCAAGATCCAGGTTTCCGGCGTATCGTCAATTCAAAGCAAATAACTAATATATAATTGCCTGAAAGGGGAAATAAAATGAAGAAGATTGCTATTCTAATGTTAAGTGCGCTGCTGCTGTTCGGATGTGATTTCGATTCGAATAAGCTTGAACGGATCACAGTTAGCGGAGAAGTGGTGCAAAGAAGTGAATATCTTGATAGTTTTAACGAGATCATACTTGCCGGTCCGTTTGACGTAAAACTGGATCAAAACGGCGGAAGTGAATTCACGGTTGAAACTTATGAAAGCTTGATGCAGTGGGTAATGGCCGAAGTTCTTGAAGACGGTACCTTGCTGCTCTATCTTGTAGACACGTCTGAAGCCCATTCTTTTGATATCCGTTTCGATGAAGATGAATTTGAAGACTTTTCACGCTCGGCAATTCTAAGCGGAAGCCGTTTAAAGTGGCCCGAAAATGAAAAACTTCTTAATGTTGAATTGTCAGTTGGTGACTTGAACAGGATCCAGGTGATCGGCGAAAGCGATATTGAGCTTGTCAAAACGCTGAAAGCGAATAATTTCGATTTTGAAGTTGCCGGTGCGGTTCATTTAAAAGGTGATATCGATATGGATAATTTCGAGGTCGATCTTGCTGGAGCGGGTAACCTTGAATTGAGCGGTAATGTGGATTATCTGGAGATCAACTGCGCAGGAGCCGGTACGATCAAAGCTTATGATCTTATCGCAAATGATGTAAATCTTGAGATCGCAGGTGTTTGCAACGCCCAATTATATGCCGTGGAAAGTCTTGATGTTGAGATCGCCGGCATGGGAACGGTCAAGTATAAAGGTGACCCGAGAGTTAGCATTGACAAAGCGGGGATCGGCAGTGTAAAAAAGGTCGAATCCGATAAGAAAAACAATACAGAAGAAATATAAATCGATAATTTTTAGTCTTGAGAGGTGACAATGAAGATCAAATTTACATTGATCTGTATATCAATGTGCATAGGCGTTCTCTTATCAGCAGAAACCCTAACACTTGAAGAATGCATTGATATAGCCAGATCCAGTAACCCAAGCATACAGCAAACGGAACTGAATTCCGAGATCGGCAAGTCCCGTGTTCGCCAGGCTTACAGCTCAGTCATGCCAAGCCTGTCCGTGTCAACAGGATTGTCCTCTTCAAATACCACGAGCTGGGACCTGGGGAGTTCCTACGGCTTGAGCGCAGGAATGACACTCTATGCCCCGGGTATGTATTCGAGTATCAAATCGGCGAAATTAAGCAGCCAGGCAAATCGTTTGACAGGTTTGAATACTAAGAACGATATCGTCAGTCAAGTCAGCATGCTCTATTATCGGATCCTGAGCACAAAAAGAATGATAGAGGTTTACAAAGGAAATATTGAAGTTGCCGAAGAAAATCTTAAGAAAACCCGTTCCATGTATGAACAGCACGTGATAACCGAATCGGATGTCCTGAAATCCGAAGTCCAAAAGGGTGATTTCGAGTCGCAGCTTTTAAACCAGAAACAATTATATACATCTTATATTCGCAGCATGAATGTGTTGCTTGGTCGCGATCCGAGAACCGAATTCGATGTTGTTGACGTTGATGTCGAACATGTTGTTATTCCGAATTACGAAGAAGCTCGCAGCATGATGCTGAAAGACAACCCGCAGTATGGTTCGGCGGTTTTCCAGGAAAAGGTCAGCAAGGTGTTGGTCAGTGCTTCAAAAGAAGCATTCCTGCCCAGCGTTTCGGGATCCTATACGCATAGCGACAGTTACGATCCTGCTGTCACAGCCACCAATAGCGTGGGCGTGACTGCCAGTTGGACACTTTTTAATGGTCTGTCTCGTCGCGAAACTGTACAACAGAGCAAATTGCAGCTTGAACAGGCAGAGCTCACGGTTGATAATACGGTCAGACTTCTTGATCAACAATTAAGTGATCTTTATACACAGTTCGAAACCTATACGACTATGATCGATATCAACGAACGCCGTTTGGAATCGGCCCGTCGCGATTTCGAGATCGTTAACCAGCAATACGAACTGGGGAAGAATACGATACTTGAAAGGATGCAGTCTCAACTGGCTGTATTAAGCGCAGAATCATCCTTAGTGGAAGCAAAATATTCACGTAAGATGGTTGAAGCTGAAATATTAAAATTAATCAATAAAATATAGGGAAAAAGATGAAGAAAAAAATTTTTATTATTATTGCAGCCGTTGTTGTTCTTGGGGTATTTCTTGTTTTTACCTTAAAGCAGGACAATAAAAAGGCAGTCAGTGTCCAAATGGAAAAAGTCAGGCTGCATACGATCGAATCGAAAGTGTATGCCGCAGGCTACGTTCAGCCGGTCGTTAAAGTGAACATATCTGCCAATGTTGCCGGCGAGATCATGTCCCTTAACGTTAAAGAAGGACAGGATGTTAAAAAAGGGCAACTCTTGGCACAGCTTGACAAAGTGAGATATTCCGCAGCTGTAGACCAGGCAAGATCCTATTACAAGTCAGCAAAATCCGCTAAAGACGTTGCCGAGAAAGAATTTAAACGCGTAGAAAGTCTTTACAAGGACAAGAACTACAGCGAATCTCAATACGATCAGGCCAAAGCTCAATATGATCAGGCCGTTGCAGGATTGGAACAAGCCGCGGCAAGCCTGGAACAGGCGCAAGACAATTTGCGCAAGACCACATTGATCGCACCGATCGACGGTACGGTTATCGGCCTTCAGAAAGAACAGGGCGAAATGGCGCTTGGATCAACCTTTCAGGCTGATGTTGTCATGACGGTAGCGGATCTTTCGGGTATGGAAGTGGAAGTGGACGTCAATGAAAACGATATTGTTCGCGTTGAATTGGGCGACTCGGTGGATATCGAGATCGACGCTTTGGCCGACCAGGTTTTCAAAGGTGTTGTTTCTGAGATCTCGCAACTCGCCACGACGATGGGTGCGGGTACACAGAATGCGATTACCAACTTTAAAGTAACGGTTAAAATGATCAATAATCCTCCGGAGATCCGTTCGGGTATGAACGCTACGGTTGAGATCCTGACAGATAAAAAGATCGATGTTGTCGGTATTCCCATTCGTGCCGTAACCGTGCGTCCTGCAGATAAAGTACGTAAAATGAAAGCCCCCGCTGAAGGTGCTCCCACGATGATGGGCAAACCGGAATTGCTGGAAGTTGCATTTGTGGTGGAAGAGGATACCGTTCGTGCCGTTCCGCTTGAACTGGGTATTAATTCTGAAGACTTTTTTGAAGTTGTCAGCGGACTTGATACAAGCAATACCATCGTGATCGGAAATCACCAGGCTTTGACTTTCGACCTTCAAACGGGTGTTGCGGTAAAAGACGCGAATGAATCAAAGAAATAATAAACGGATATCATGACGATAGATAAAAAGGACATATCATGTCATTATTAAAATTAACGAATATACATCGAGTCTATAAGATCGGCGACATCGAAGTCCGGGCGCTTAATGGAGTAGACTTCATTGTTGAAAAAAACGAATATGTGTCGATCATGGGTCCGTCCGGCAGCGGTAAATCAACCCTGATGAACATTATCGGATGTCTTGATACGCCGAGCATCGGCGGGTATGAGCTGGACGGCACAACCATCCATCAGGAGGTTGAAGACGGCACAGGTACCGCAAGCGATGATCAGTTGGCAGTGATCAGGAACCAGAAGATCGGATTCGTATTCCAGACCTTCAATCTGCTTCCGAGAATGACGGCACTTCATAATGTCGAGCTCCCTCTGATCTATGGCGGCGTTCCCCGGGACGTTCGTATGGAACGTGCAAAAGAAGCACTTGAACAGGTCCAATTGGCTGATCGCATGTATCACCGCCCGAACGAATTGTCAGGCGGACAACGTCAGCGCGTTGCGGTCGCAAGGGCGCTTGTCAATGATCCATCGATCATTCTTGCCGATGAACCGACGGGAAATCTTGATTCCAAGACCAGTCATGATATTATGGATCTGATCAATAACCTTCATGAAAAAGGCAATACGATCATTTTGGTGACCCATGAGCATGATATTGCCGAAAGGGCTCAACGCGTGATCCATATGCTGGATGGAAAAATTCACGAAGATAAAAAAAAGAAGTAAATATGTTCAATCAACTATATGAAAGCATTGTGATAGGGTTCAAGGCCGTCTTTCAAAATAAAGGGCGCGCCTTGCTGACCATGCTGGGCATCATCATCGGCATCTTGTCCGTCAGCCTTATGGGTACCGCTATCAACGGTATTGACAATGTGTTCAATGATACGCTGGGTATGTTCGGCGATGACGTATTATACGTTCAGCAATTCCCCTGGTTCATGGGGAATGCCGAGTGGTGGGAATTCCGCAACCGGCCGAGGATCAAGGAAGAATATTCCGAAAAGATCGCGGAACGTGCGAGTTCTATCGAGTATGCCAGCGTTGAAACGAACCGGCGGGTTACCTTGTCTTACGAAGACAAGACCAGCGAAGGTGTGGACCTCGGCGGAAGAGGCTGGCAGTCGGCTTATATTGATGTAGCGAAGATCGATTGTGGCCGTTATTTCACTCAACTGGAGGATAAAAGCGCATCAAGGGTTATTTTGATCGGCTCAGAAGTTCAAAAAGCTTTGTTCCCGAACATTGATGATCCCTGCGGAATGTACATAAAAGTCAATGGCCTTAAATTCCGGGTCATCGGCGTCTTTGCCGAACAAGGCAAGATTTTCGGCATGTTCAGTATCGACAATATGGCAGTTATTCCTTTTCAGACAATGAAAGCCGTTTTCGGAAGAACTTGGTGGTTATCCATACCGCTGAAAATACGTGAAGGTGTGGATAAAGAATACGCCATGGAAGAAGTCAGGTACATTACCAGGGCCCTTCGGGGATTGCGTCCGCTGGACAAAGATAATTTTGCGATCAATCAGCAGGAAGCCATGGAAGATGAATTGGGCAAGATCAAAACGGCAATTTCTGCCGTTGGTATCGGAATTGCGGCCTTATCCCTTCTTGTCGGCGGTATCGGAATTATGAACATTATGTTCGTCAGCGTTAAGGAACGAACCAAGGAGATCGGTATTCGAAAAGCATTGGGAGCCAAACGCTGGGTCATTTTGATACAATTCCTGTTTGAAGCTATTATCATCGCCCTGATAGGGGGTGTTATCGGACTTGGACTTACCTCTCTGCTTGTCGGGGTCGTCAACAAATTCTTTGTTGCCAGCATGTCCCTGGGTCTGGTCCTGACGGCTTTGGGTGTTTCCATTGGTGTCGGTATTGTATCGGGGATCGTTCCCGCCAGTCAGGCGGCCCGTTTGGATCCGATCGAAGCAATGAGATATGAATAAAGGAATAATATGAACTTTAAAGAAATATTTCGATCTGCCAGAACATCGATCAGACAAAATAAACTGAGGTCTATTTTGACGCTTACGGGTGTGGTTATCGGCATTTTCGCCATTATCGGTGTTATGACTGCGATCAGCGTGCTTCAGCAAAGCGTTCAGGATAATATCAACGGTTTGGGCGCCGGAACATTTCAAATACAGAAATTCCCCAATATCAATATGGGTAATGAAAGATGGAAATATCAAAACAGAAAAAACCTTGATTATCGTGACTTTCAACGCTTGCTGCCGCGGCTGAAGATCGTAGATTATGCTACGGCGGAAGATTGGAACTGGAATAAGACTTTTAAATACAAAGATAAATCCACCAAAGCGAACATGGTCATTGCGGGGATCACACACAACTGGGAATTCACGAACAATCTTAGGGTTGATCTCGGTCGCATGATCTCACAGATCGATGAAGAGAATGCTTCTCATGTTGTCGTTCTGGGTTCTGAAGCGGCCGATATCCTGTTCCAGAATGTCAATCCGATAGGGGAAGACATTAAGATCGACGGAGTAAAATACAGAGTCGTCGGCCTGGCGGAAAAGCGGGGTCAACGATTTGGGAATTCAATGGATAACAGAGCCTATATGCCGCTGACGACTTATTTTAAATATTACGGTCAGGCAAGTTTTACATCATTGAATTACTGTTTTACGGTTCTCGACCAAAATGAATTTGAAGCAGGCATGCGGGAAGTGATCAATGAATTGAGGATCATCCGGGGAGATATGCCCGGCGAAGAAGACAGTTTTGAAACATGGACGAACGCATCGCTGCTTGACAGTTTTAATAAAATGACAGCTGCCATTAAAATAGCGGCTGCCATCATTGCATCAATTGCCTTACTTGCATCCGGAATTGGTATTATGAATATTATGCTGGTAACGGTTTCGGAAAGAACCCGCGAAATTGGTGTAAGAAAAAGTCTGGGTGCAAAACGACGTGACGTTTTGTATCAATTTATGTTCGAAGCATTGATCCTGACTGAGATTGGAGGTGTCATCGGGATCGTTTTGGGGATCATAGCCGGAAATGTTGTTGCTTTTATTGCGGACATGTCCGTCGTTTTCCCGTGGGCTTGGGCAATTACCGGATTCGTGGTGTGTTCGGCGATTGCGTTAATATTCGGATCTTACCCGGCTTACAAAGCCGCATCATTGGATCCGATCGAAGCATTGAGGTATGAATAAGGGATAGCATATGGAATTTAAAGAAATTTACTTGTCTGCCCGATCGTCGATCAGGCAGAATAAATTAAGATCTTTTCTAACCTTGCTTGGCGTAGTTATCGGGATCTTCTCCATTATCGGTGTTATGACCGCGATCAACGTTCTTCAGCAAACGGTGGAAGAAAATATGGGAGGCTTGGGTGCCGGGACCTTTCAGGTTCAGAAATACCCGAACATCAATATGGGCAATACGCGCTGGAAATATCACAACAGGAAAAATCTCGATTACCGGGACTTCAAGCGCCTGGTCGAAAGATTGACCATTGTGGATTATGCGACAGCGGAAGACTGGAACTACGGAAAAGTCATTACCCATAAGGATAAAGAAACAAAACCAAATATTGTGGTCGCCGGCGTTACGCATAACTGGGAATTTACCAATAACCTGAACATAGATATGGGACGTATGATCAGTCATATAGACGAGAAGAACGGTTCGCATGTCATTGTACTCGGTTATGATGTGGTTGATGTGCTATTCCCGACCAGCAATCCGGTTGGGCAAAGCGTAAAGATCGACGGGGTCAAATACCGGGTGATCGGTGTGGCGGAGCGAAAGGGTCAGCAATTCGGAGAATCTCAGGACAACCGCTCCTACATTCCACTGACAACTTATTTTAAGTATTACGGACAAGCGAGTTTTACATCGCTGAATTATTGTTTTACGGTTGTCGATCAGGATCAATTCAATGAGGGTATGCAGGAAGTCATCAATGAGCTTCGGATCATCCGCGGCGATGAGTTCGGCGAAGAGAACAGTTTCGAAACATGGACCAATGCTTCACTGATCGATAATTTTAATCGCATGACCGCCGCCATCAAGATCGCGGCAGCGATCATCGCATCCATTGCTTTATTGGCATCGGGGATCGGGATCATGAACATTATGCTTGTTACGGTTTCGGAAAGAACCCGGGAGATCGGTGTTAGGAAAAGCCTGGGTGCCAAACGAAGGGATATTCTATATCAATTCATGATCGAAGCTTTGATCTTGACAGAAATGGGCGGATTGATCGGTATAGCCGTTGGTGTACTGGGCGGCAACATTGTGGCCCTTCTGTTGAAGATCTCGGTCGTATTTCCCTGGGACTGGGCGATCATTGGTATTGTTGTATGCTCGGCCATTGCATTGATCTTTGGATCATATCCGGCATATAAAGCGGCATCGCTGGATCCGATCGAAGCGCTGAGGTATGAATAAAGTAACGACGCGATGCGTCGCATCCGTTCAACAATGAACACGCAATGAATTGATCTAGTGAATTGGTAAAGTTGAAAAGAATTAAATGATTGCAGACTGCAGATCTCAAATCTCAGATTTGTGATCGATCAAAGATCGCCGATCATCAATCTGTGCCACAGGCACCCCTTTGGGGCGATCTTAAATAATAGAGTTATTGTCACCTTTCAGGCAATAGGAGGCTCCTCGCTTCGGCGGGGAGCTTCTGACTTATGGAACGATAAACCGATCGGTAACCAGTGATCAATGATCGACGGTAAACAGCTCCCAAAGGATCCCTTTGGAATAAACAGTAAGCTCTGAATGGTCACGAATAGTGTATGGGTGATCAGACTGCGATGCAATCAAATATAGTAGAAATATTGCCTCAAATAATAAAGCACCTCATAGAGGGTTCAAAATTAAACGTTAAACTTAATCCTAACTTCAGTTTTCTTGCTTCCGACTTCTGAGAAACGCAAATTCCCCCGGATCATCCGGTAAGGTAACCCAGACATTCCGGGCGCCGCCGTGAGCGGCCTCAAGTTTGCTTCCGTGTTTATCTAAAATAGCATCTAAAGTAAAAACACTATCTTTTTCGGGAGTGATCAATGTCAATTCATCACCGGGAAGAAAACGGTTCTTAACCTCGATCTCGGCAAGTCCTGTGTCAGGATCATAATTTTGAATAACGCCGCATACGGGCTCTCCCAAAGCGGCTGAAAAACCGTCCTTGCGGTTCTCACCGTATTGACGCGGATCACGCGAATAGAAACCCGTGGTATAGGTCCGGTTGCTCAGGCGCATGAGATCGCGAAGATTTTCTTTATCAAATGGTTTTCCTTCAAGATGATCTTTTAAAGCACGACTGTAAGCTCTTGAGGTAATGGCCGTGTAATAAGCTGACTTGGTGCGGCCTTCGATCTTAAGGCTGCAGATACCGGTCGAAAGTATATCAGGAATAAGTTCAACTGCACACAGATCCTTGGAGTTCATCAGATAAGTGCCGTGTTCATCTTCATTGATTGGAAAACGATCATCTGGCCGATGGCTCTCTTTAACATAAAAACCTTCAGGAGGAGGCTTATTGTATTCATAAGGAGCTTGTGCTTTTTCCACTTCAAGTAAAGACCCCTTTTCATAACCGAGCTTGTATTCCCATCGACAGGAATTCGTGCAAGTTCCCTGATTGGCATCGCGGCCGTGTAAATAGTTGGAGATGAGGCAACGTCCTGAATACGAAATACAGATCGCGCCGTGAACAAAAGCTTCCAGTTCGATATCCGGTACTTCCCGGTGCATTTTTTCGATCTCCTCCAAGCGCAATTCACGGCTCAGTATCACGCGCTTTACGCCCATGTCGTGCCAGAATTTCACGGTCATCCAATTGACCGTATTGGCTTGTGTTGAAAGATGGATCGGCATGTCCGGATATCGTTCCCTTGCCGCAGAGATCATTCCCGGATCCGCCATGATCAAAGCATCGGGACCCATTTGGGCAACGGTATCGAGTTCTTTAAGAAATGAATCGACCTTCAGATTATGGGGATAAATATTCAGGGTCAAATATATTTTTTTTCCCAGGTCATGAGTGTAATCGATCGCATCATGAAGATTCTCCGCCGTAAAACCCGCTTCCCGTGTTCTGAGAGAGAATTTGGGAATTCCGGCATAAACCGCATCGGCACCGAAGGCGAAGGCGGTTTTGAGCTTGAACATATCTCCTGCTGGAGCGAGGATTTCAGGTTTTTTATTCATGAATATAATTTAGGAGGTTAAATAATAATCACAAATGAAATATGAATCTTCAGATGTTTGCCGGAAATTCGACAGAGATCAGCGTTGATTCTTGTTTTGTTGCAGGGGCGAACCCAAGTGTTCGCCCATTAAATTTACAGGGCGGGTCAAGACCCGCCCGTACATTAACGAAATATTTTTTTTGTGACTTTGAACTCATTAATATTTTCTTACCGCGTCTTTGTCTTATTTGCGGTTATTTGTAGCTTTGCGAGAGACTGTATTTTTATGCTTTGAGAGACTTTGCACCTTAGTATGAGGGCTCTATAGCTTGGTTCTTAATTCCTTGACATTCGGCAGTTTAAACTATAATTTTACTGGCTGTATTAACGATAACAGGTGAATCATGGAAATACGGGCTGAAGAGATCAAAAAAAATGCAAACAGACCGCAGCATGTCGCCATCATTCTTGATGGGAACGGCAGGTGGGCGAAGAAGCGCGGTTTACCCAGAATGATGGGGCATAATGAGGGCATAAAGACCGTTAAAGAGATCGTAACCGCCTCTGCGGAAGCCGGGGTTAAATACCTTACCATCTATGCTTTTTCAAAACAGAATTGGAATCGTCCCAAAGATGAGGTGTCTTCCATCATGAGCCTGCTGTTAAAGACAGCCGAACGTGAAATTAAAGAATTACACAGGAACAATGTGCGCCTGAAAGTCATAGGAGACAGGAACGATCTTCCAAAGGAAGCAAGAGTGGTTCTCGAACAGGGTATGGAATTAACCAAGAACAATGATCTCCTTACTCTGGTCGTAGCTCTCAGTTACGGCAGTCGTGATGAGATCCTGCGTGCAGTGAACACACTTGCAGCCGAGGTGAAGAACGGAAATCTTGAACCCGGGGACATCGATGAAAGCACGCTGGGTTCCAGGCTTGATACAGCGGATATACCCGACCCCGACCTGATCATCAGGACGAGCGGTGAGTATCGGATCAGCAATTATTTGCTTTGGCAGGCAGCTTACGCCGAATTCTATTTTGCTGAGGAACTCTGGCCCGATTTTCATCGTCAAAACTACTACAAAGCACTGATGTCCTATACAAAACGGGAACGGCGTTTCGGAAAAACCAGTGAACAGGTAAGCACATAAATGATGAAAAAAACACGCGCATTCTTTTTAGTCCTTCTACTCGGACTCACCACATTTCTTTTTGCACAGCAGGAAAGCATGAGGATCGCTTCCGTATCGATCATGGGCAATGAAACCGCATCCGACAGGATCATCAAATTATCCATGGGTTTGATCGAAGGATCCGAAGTCACTTCTACAGACATACAGAACGGTATTAAAAAACTTTATAATCTTCGTTTGTTCAGCGATATCAATATCATGGCAACGGAAGAAACCGATGCGGGTGTGCACATTGTGATCCGGGTAGCGGAATATCCCAGAATGGACAAGATCCTTTTTGAAGGCAATAAGAAATACAGCGACGATAAACTTCAGGAAGAAATTACCCTGATACGGGGACAGGTCTTTACTCCCCATCTTGTCAACAAAGCAAAACTTGCCATCGAAAAAAAATATAAAGAAGCCGGTTTTTACAACATAATGGTCGATGTAACCGCTGAACCTTCCGAAGAAAAAGAAGGACGTGTTGATATAACATTTTTGATCGAAGAAGGCCAGCGTGTCTTTATCGACGAGATCCGTTTTAATACAAAGAAAGACCTCTTCAAACCCTGGCGCTTACGCTGGCAGATGAAAGATATAAAGCAACGTGATTGGTATACATTTTTCCGTTCTGCAAAATATGATCCCGAAAAATTCATTGACGATAAGAACAATTTGCTTCAATTCTACCGTGATCAGGGCTATCGAGATGCACGTATCACAGGAGATGAACTTGAAGTGGATTCAACCGGAAAAAAAATGACACTGGTCATTAATATTGACGAAGGCCCAAAATATATTTATCGTAATATTTCCATCGAAGGTCCCGAGGTTTATCCGCAGGGGTTTTTCCTGAAGAATCTGGAAATGGCCGGGATCAAAAAAGGCGAACCGTTCAAAGAAAAATATTTTGAAATGGCGGTGGATGCCAAGATCCGTTCCCTATATATGGATACCGGTTATTTATATGCTCAAGTAACGCCCGAGATCACTCCGTATGGAGAGGATTCTCTGGATATCGTAATCAAGGTGGTGGAAAACCATAAGGTCTCGGTGAGAAGGATCAACTTTGTCGGTAATACCCGAACTCGCGAATATGTAATTCGTCGTGAAATGAAACTGATGCCTGGCGATATTTTCAACCGGGAAAAGCTTATGCGCTCACAGCGTGAAATTTTTATGCTGAATTACTTCGCGGATGTAGTGCCGGATGTTATCCCCGTTGATGATGAAACCATTGATGTGGAAGTATCTGTCGAAGAAAAATCTTCAGACCGCGCCAATGCATCCATCGGTTACAGCGAGTATGACGGATTAACGGGCTCCGTGGGCGTAGAGATAAATAATCTTGCGGGTCGCGGCCAGCGTTTATCGGTTTCTTATCAAAAAAGCGCCGGAACCGATTATGTCAGTCTGGGCTTTACGGAACCATGGCTGATGGGCCGTCCCAATACCGTTGGAGTCAATCTTTATTACTCAAAACGTGAAATGACCGACAGGACTTACTATTGGGAGCCCTATGACAGGGAGACCATCGGTGTGACTACCCATTTTGGACGTCGTTTCCGTTGGCCGGACTCTTACTTCAGCGGAAGCTGGGCGCTGACCTTTGCCTATAAACATTATTATAATGTAAGAGATGAAAATTATTTTCTGCAATATAATCCCTCTGGCATAGAGGAATTGTGGGGAAATAATTTTACTCAGGTCATTACGCGTGACAGCCGGGACAAACCGGAATTCCCGACAAAGGGCTCCAAGCTGGTTTGGAATGCCAAGTTATCAGGCGGCATTTTCGGCGGTCAGGAAGAATTTGTTAAAAACCGTATTACCTTTGAAACCTTTACACCCATTATCGATAAAGTGGTTTTCTATCAGAATTTTGATGTGGGTGTTGTACTGCCTTATGGAAAGCATGGTGTTATTCCCTACGATCAACTTTTTCATCTTGGCGGTGCAAATGCAATGAGTTATATTACACCTTTGCGTGGTTATAAGGACGGCAGTATCGCTCCACCAAATTCCTCATATGAGAGTGGTAATGCCCTTTTGAAATATTCCTGTGAGCTGAGGGTGCTTTTGTCGCCCAATCCGACACTTTACCTTTTGGCATTTGCCGAAGCCGGACGTATCTGGGATGATATGAGAGATATCAAGATTCCCGAAATGGCCAGATCGGCAGGTGTGGGCGCCCGCGTTTATATGCCGATGATGGGCATGCTGGGCGTTGATTTCGGATATGGATTCGATGAATTGTATTATTACAGCAGCGCGGGAAAACAAGTATATAAATCACCGGGATGGGAAACCCATTTTGTTTTTGGGATGCCCTTCTAATTTATAAGGAGAAGATATTGTGAGAAACTGGAAAAGAATATTGATCTTGCTGACGATCATTGCTGCGGCCGCTGTTGCCGCTGATGAAGTGAAAGTCGGTTTTATTTATTCCGAACAGATCATGGTCGAATATCAGGAAGCGGTCGATGCCATGAAAAAGCTGGAAGCCGAAGCCGTTGAATTACAGAAAGTCTATGAAGAAATGCAGCTGGACTATCAAACCCTGATCGAAGATTATGAGAAAAGAAAACTGGTCAGTTCCGATGCATGGAAAAAACAAAAACAAAAAGAGATCATAACTAAAGAACAACAATTACAGAGTTATCAGCTGGAACATTTCGGACAAGATGGTTCCATATACAAAAAAGAAGAAGAATATCTGGGTCCTGTTCTGGAAAAGATCAACGAAACCTTGAAAAAGATCGGTGAAGAAGAAGGATATTCCTTTGTTTTCGATGCTTCAAAAGGAACGATCGTCTACGCTGACGAAGCGTTGAACTTAACGGAAAAAGTTCTTGAAGAGCTGAAAAAATCGAACTAGATCCGAAAAAATAAAAAATAATTGCCGGCTAAAATGTTATTGGCATTTTCGCCGGCTTTTTTGTATCCTGTCTTAATGAAACGTTATTCGCACTTGATAGTTTTTCTTGCCTTAATTGCAAGCATATCACACGCCGACGATTTATCGGCTGAAGATCGTTTATTCAGGAATTTGGGAAATTATTCCATTGCCGTTGATCATCATGCTTTATCTGTACAGCCGGGTGTGGTCATAGGTGTCGAACAGTCTTTGTTTCCCATGCTTGCTGTCAATATACCTTTTGGCGGATCCTATTTTGTTTGTGGTGGACTTGGAGCGGGGAACGATCCTTTTGATCAGGGCGATCTGACATCAATTCAGCTGGGACTGGGTTATGTGGCGAACCTTCCTGCAGCAGAAGATCTGGGCTTTGTCATAAACGCTTCACTTAAAACGTTTAGATCAATAGATTACAACAGTATGGAGCTGGGAGCGAATGTTCTCATAGAGAAGAAGATCGATCTGTTTCATGTTGGTTTGGGTGTCCATGTTGCCTCTCAGGACTATTTGATCAAAGATTCAGAGGTCTTTGAAGATGCAGGCGACAGATTTTATTTGTTTTCCCTGCAGGCATTTATTCGATCGCCACTTGGAAACGTAAAATTCCAGGGAAGCCCGGAACACATATCAGCCGGTTTTTCCTGGTCCATATATCCGGGATCATAAAATGAAAAAAATTGGAATTTTGGGATCAACGGGATCCATCGGTAAAAATGTGATAGAAGTTGTTCGAAACAACCAGGACAAGTTCCGGCCGGTTTATTTATCCGCGAATACGCAAGTTGATAAATTGATCTCACAGGCGAAAGAATTTTTGCCGGAAGCGGTCTGTATTGCAGACAGAACCAAACTCAAAGAACTTAGAAATGGGCTTGCGGGAACACATATCACCTGTTTGGGGGGATCTGAAAAAATTCCCGATATGATAAGATCCATAAATGCCGATCTTGTATTGAACGCCATTGTGGGGGCAGCGGGGATGCCAAGTACGCTGACGGCTGTTGAGCAGGGCCTGGATGTTGCTCTCAGCAATAAAGAAAGTCTTGTTATGGCCGGCGAACTGATCAACAGTATCTGTGAAAAAACCGGAGCAAAGATATGTGCCAGGGACAGCGAGCATGCCGCAATATGTCAATGTAGTGCAGGAGAAGCCGAAAAGGATGTCGAAAAGCTTATTCTTACCGGATCAGGCGGACCTTTTCTGCGGCGGGATATTTCAACTTTTGGGGACATCACTCCGGAAGAAGCCCTGAAACATCCCAATTGGTCGATGGGCAGTAAGATCACGGTCGATTCGGCCACCATGTTCAATAAAGGTCTTGAATTGATCGAGGCCTATCATTTATTCAATGTCGATGCATCAAAGATCGATATTCTGATACATCCCGAATCCATTGTTCACAGCATGGTTCAGTTCAATGACGGTTCGGTGAAGGCACAGCTCGGTATTCCGGATATGAAAGTACCCATTCAATATGCAATAAGTTACCCGGATCATTTATCAAGTGATTGGCCGCGTTTGAACTTATCCGAGATAGGAACTTTGCACTTTGAAAAGCCCGATCCTAATCGTTTTGCTTCATTGCGTTTAGCTGAAGAAGCACTAAAGGCGGGCGGCACTTATCCCGCTGTATTGAACATGGCCAATGAAAAAGCCGTTTATCGTTTTTTAGACAGAAAGATCGGATTTTTGGATATTTTCAAGGAGGTTGAAAAAGCTCTGGAAGAACATCAAAGCCTCGACCCTCTATCCTTTGAAGATCTGCTTTCCTTATCAAAAATGTCCTAAAAAATTCTTTATATTTAACATTCTTTACTATATATTTAAACGATTCAATTAAGTAGGGAACTGTCATGAATGAACTTATTGCCGTTGTTGACGACGAAAAGAGTATTTTAGAGCTTACAAGCATCCATTTGAAAAAGTCCGGATTTCAGGTCGCAACCTTTACAAATGCGAATGATTATCTTGATTTTATCAAAACAACCACTCCGGATGTAACCATTTTGGACCTGATGCTTCCGGACATGGATGGAATGGATATGTGTAAATTCTTACGCAGAGACAATAAATACGATAATATGTCGATCATTATTCTTTCCGGTCGTATCGACGAGTCGGACACTATTTTGGGTCTTGAGTTGGGTGCCGACGATTATGTGAAAAAACCTTTTTCACCAAAAGAACTGGCAGTCCGCGTTAAAACCGTCCTACGTCGAAAAGCCCCTTCTAACGCACAAAAAGAAAACAAGATCAACATCGATAATAAGGTTGTAATTAACGTGGACAAATATGAGGTTTATGTCGACGACAAACTCATTTCTCTGACTCCCACCGAATACCGGATACTGAAAATGCTTGCCGAAAAGAACGGGAACGTTTTAAAACGCGAAGAGATACTTTATAATCTCTGGGGTAATGAAAAGATCGTTGTAGACCATACCGTCGATGTTCATATCAAGCATTTGCGCGAAAAACTTGAACCCTATGCGGACCTGGTCAAGAACGTTCGCGGAGTAGGATATAAACTGGGAATATAAACTTAACGTAAAAATAGATTTAAAGCCGGGAATCCCCGGCTTTTTTTATATGCACTTAAAAAAAGATGATATTTTTATATTTAAAAAAAATCACTTTGTTGCATTCTTTCTAAAATGTAAATTTGATTTGATCTAAGGTATAATAAATGTCAACTTATCTTTTAATGGTCATCTTGTTGTTTTTTCTTGCAGTATCCGGTTTGATCGTCGGGGTGACCAATGATGCCGTTAATTTTTTAAATTCAGCCCGGGGTGCTAAAGTCGCAAAAAACTGGATCATCATGCTGGTGGCAAGTGTTGGCGTGCTGATAGGTGCTACTTTTTCCAGCGGCATGATGGAAGTTGCCAGAAAAGGGATCTTCCATCCTCAGGAATTTGTCTTTTCGGAGATCATGATCATTTATCTGGCGGTCATGCTTACAAATGTGATCCTCTTGGATATATATAATACGCTCGCTTTACCTACGTCAACGACCGTTTCGGTTGTTTTTTCTTTGCTGGGGGCCGCTTTAGCCGTATCCCTGATCAAGGTGAATCAAATGCCGATGGAATCCGTTAACGATCTGACAAAATATATCAATTCAGATAAAGCGCTGGTAATCATTGCAGGTATTCTGCTTTCTGTTCTTATCGCTTTTGCTGCCGGAACGATCATACAATTTTTGACAAGGTTAATTTTTACATTCAGATATGAAAAAGCATTAACAAGATATGGAGCTATTTGGGGCGGATTATGCATCTCCATTATCACTTATTTTATTTTGATCAAAGGAGCAAGCGGATCCTCGTTTATGACCCCGGAAGTCAAATCATGGATATCTACCCATACCTGGGAGATTTTTGGATTTTCATTTCTTGGCTGGGGTATCATTATTCAAATTTTAAAATGGCTTTTTAAGATCAATATTCCCCGCATGATCATTTTGATCGGGACATTTTCCCTTGCATTTGCATTTGCCGGAAACGATCTGGTTAATTTTATCGGTGTTCCTCTGGCGGGTTTTAAAGCGTTTCAGGCATTTTCAGCGCAACCCGGTGCAGACCCGCATACGTTTTCAATGAAATTTATGACAGGCACTGTCCATACTGAAACCTACTTATTATTGATATCCGGTTTGATCATGATCATCACATTATGGGTATCAAAGAAATCCAGGCATGTCAGCAAAACAGAACTCAATATTGCCAGACAAGATTTTGGAGAAGAACGTTTTGCAGCAACCGGAATTTCAAGAACATTGGTCCATGCATTGGTTGTTGTGAACGATTTTTTTGATAAAATGGCCCCCAGAAAACTTAAATTTTCCATCGATAAGCGTTTTAGCCGACCTGTTACAACTATAGAGAATGAAAGTCAGTCTTTTGATATGATAAGGGCATCCATGAATTTGACCCTTGCAAGCTGCCTGATCGCTCTGGGAACGTCAATGGGACTACCTTTATCAACTACTTATGTGACTTTTATGGTTTCGATGGGCACATCATTGGCTGATAGAGCATGGGGCAGAGAGAGTGCGGTTTATAGAATATCAGGTGTTTTCACTGTGATCGGCGGCTGGTTCCTGACTGCAGTGATCGCTATGCTGGTTTCCATGATCTTTGCATTTTTAGTAAATTGGGGTGGTATCATTACAACCATCATCCTTTTTGCATTGGCAATATTTGTTCTTATTAAAACTTTTTTGGCTCACCAAAAAAAAGAAGAAAAGAAAAAAACGATCAGCGAAGAAGATCAATATGATATTTTTACTCTCTGTAATAAAAACACAATTAAAGTTCTTGATCTGATACCGGACCTGCTTGAAGACACGATCAAGGCGGTTTATAAAGAAGATAGAAAAGAGATCAAGAAGATCAATGAAAATATAAATATTCTAATGCTGGATACGAAAAACAGAAAGAACTGTTTTACGGCAAGAATTAGAAATGTTGATGAAGAGTCGCTTGAATACGGCCATTTCTATCTTCAGATGCTTCATTATACCAGAGAATTTACTCATAGTACCAAATATATTGTTGATGCGGCCTATGAACATATTTATAACAATCACCGACCCATTCATAAAGATCAATATATCGAGCTTAGGGATTTACAGGCAAATTTGGGAGATATTTTCTCTGATGTTTCCAAAGCTGTTTTGAAGAGAGATTTCAGTAAAAAAGAAAAGATAAAACGGAAGCAGGAAAAATTACTTGATCATATCAGCAATTATCAAAGCAGTCAGGTAAAACGTATTAAGCGCGGTGAGACAAATACCCGGAATTCCATGCTTTATATGACCCTTTTGTTTGGGATCAGGGATCTGTTGGTTCATGTTATCAGACTATTGAAGGTTCAAAGTAAATTTAAACCTGACACAGAAAAACATGACAAGATCAATAATGAAACCAACCGCCAAATAGATCTTGAGCTTAATAAGCCGGATTAAGTTATAACACGATCGTTCCGTTTTATATATCACCAAAATACTAAATTAAAAAATCACACAAAATAAGTAAATACAAATACTTATAAAGAATTATAAAAAATTAAAAAATCATGTTGCATTTAAAAAATTCTTCTTTATATTCTTGCAGATTATATAACGTTGTGGTCAAGAAAAGCGAAAAACAGTACAAGGCAGCACTATGTATAAAATAACATACGAAGTGGGCAAACGAAAGAAAAGGCGGCGGTCGTCGAAACGATCGTTGATGTCTTATTCGTCATCGACGCTATTTATTTTATTTATTGTATGTGCCGTTATTTGATAACGGCATTTTTTTATATTGAAGGAAAATTGAAAAAGGAATAGAGGAGAAAAACATATGTGGCAGAGGGTTAAAACAGTAGTGGGAAATCTTGATCGAAATATTTTGCGATCGTCTGTTTCATTCAAGATACTGTTTGCTTTTGTTGCCGTCTTGTTTTTGACGGCTTTTTTGTACGCAGATCAAAAAACGGGCAAACTCGGGGGACGGGTGATCGATCAAAAAACAGGAGAAGCGCTAATCGGGGCCAATGTTATCCTGAAAGGAACAGTATATGGTTCTGCAACCGACCTTGACGGAAATTACTACATATCGGGAGTCCCTTCGGGTATTTATAATCTTGTCATATCCTATGTTGGATATGAAACTCAAGAGATCGCCGGTGTCTCCGTCGTCGGGAATGATCAACACAAAGTTAACATTACGCTTGCTTCATCAGTCATGAACCTGAATGAAGTCGTGGTTCAGGCAGATGTTAAAGCAAACTCAGATATCTTCATTCTTGCCGAACAAATGAAGAGCGACAAGATCCAGGACGGAGTTTCCGCGGATCAGATGTCACGCGCCGGCGACGGGAACGCAGCCGATGCGGTCAAGCGTATAACGGGCGTGTCGGTCCAGGACGGCAAATACGTATCCGTACGCGGTCTGAGCGACCGGTATGTTTCAACCGCGATGAACGGCGTGCCGGTACCCAGTCCCGAACCTGAAAAAAAATCGGTTCCTTTGGATATGTTCACCACCGGCATTTTGGAAAGCATTACCGCTTACAAAACCTATACTCCCGATCTGCCGGGTGTTTTTGCCGGCGGCGCCGTTAACATTAAGACCAAGGCCTATCCGGATTCCCGTATCCTGAATATAAAATTTGGTTTAAGCGGTAAAAGCAGCTTAATGGGCGCCGATTATATGACAGGAGCAAAAGGGTCTCTGGATTACTTGGGTTTTGACGATGGCACCCGTGCTATTTCGAGCAATATCCCAAGCGATAAAATGCTGACCGAATACTCACCTTTGCCCGGATATACTTTCAGTGAGTGGAAAGCTCAATTGGGAGAATACGGTCAAAGTTTCAAAACGGATTTTACTTTTGCCTCCGCACGGATCGGGCAACCCTTGTCTTTCGGTATGAATTATGGTAACCGATACGTTGCCAGTAATGATTTTGAGTACGGGTTTTATACTAATTTTAACTTCGGTAACAGCTACAGTTATAAAGAAGAGCTTTACAAACGTTACGCCGTCGCAAGCGATGACATTCTTGAAAGAACGGACATAACGAACAAGAAAAGCGGTTATTCAACGAATATGAGCGTAAGCGGGTCGACCGGTTTTAAATATCTCGGCAAACATAAAGTCAAATTATACGGTCTATATACCCACAATTCCGAGAATTCCCTGACTTTCGGACAGGGGCGCACACCGAACCTGGACGAAGACGGCATCTATATAAAAGAGTATTTTGTCGAAAAAAGCATTCTCAATTTTACTCTGACCGGCGATCATGCTTTTGATGATCACATCGGAAGCCGATTGGAATGGGCCCTGAATGCCGGGAGTTCATTCCTTAATGAGCCGGACGTAAAAAGTCACAATTACAAATATATCTCTTCCGGCGATTATTATGAGATCGCGCGCTCATCCGCCAAAGCCGGTCAGCGATACTTTACTGAAGGTTATGACCGCAACGCAAACATGGATGCCAACTATAAGTTCAGCCTGAGCGATCATTTTGGTGATCTGTATAAATTCAAGCTGGGAGGGCGCGTTCAATATAAAGATCGCAATTTCGGTAAACGCAACTTCTATCATGAATATTCGGATGGTGCCTGGACAGCAGATCTGATCCGTGTGACGGACAATGATTTTGGTGCCGTATTCAACGATGAAAATTTTGTGACATCCGAAGATGAAGAAGGGCTGATCTTACTGGAGTCAACCGATGTTGCTTCCAGAAACGCATATCAGGCAACAGAATTTATCACCGCCGGTTACATGATGGCGGATATCCCGCTGGGATTTAACAACACATACTTCTTCAATAACTTTCGTTTTATCGGCGGTTTCAGATACGAATACTACTTTTTGGATCTCCTTCCGTACAATCCCGTTACGGGATCATATTATTACAGTCCGCTTATTAACGAAGGCAATACGGCCGTCCGGGCAAACATTTCCGAACATGAAATTCTACCGAGCCTAAACTTGCAATATAGTTTAACGGACGATATGAAAATTCGCACATCTTTCAGCAAGACCGTCGCAAGGGCGGAATTTCGCGAGATCGCTCCGTTCGAATTCCAGCAATTCTACGGCGGATCAGCGATCGTCGGCTATCCTTATCTTGAAACCACTGATATTTTCAATTACGACATCCGATATGAATGGCACCACGACGCAGGCGAACTCCTGGCTGTCGGAGGCTTTTATAAGAACTTTGTCAATCCCATCGAATTGTCCCAGATCGAAACAGCCGATGAATCTTATCTGACCTACCAG
>CAYVLJ010000019.1:0-24511 GCA_964452375.1 uncultured bacterium
ACAAGTGGGGATACCGACGGTTGGAGTGATCCCAGCGAACGTTTCGAGACCGTCAGCACAACTCCCAGTTCAGATCAAAGTGGTTTCGGAGTTGCTCCGGTTTTATCCTCCAGCGCCCCAGACAACCCTACTTCCTTTGCTGCCTCAGCGACCTCTTCTTCACAGATCGACTTATCCTGGTCACAAAACGCCAATACCGATAATGTCATGGTCGTCTACGATACGGACGGCACATTTACCGATCCGGTGGACGGCACATCCTACTCCGTTTCATCTTCCGCTCTTGGTGGTACGGTAATTTATAATCAAAGTGGAACATCGTTTAGTCATACAAGCCTTACAGGTGGAACACAATATTATTACAAAGCCTGGTCAGTCGATGGCTCAAACAATTACTCTGCAGGTGTTGATGATAATGCGACAACGATAAAAGCCGAACCGACAAACCATCCTGCAAGCTTAACCGCGACATCCAGCCATAGCAGCATTACATTGACCTGGTCCGATAATGACGGTGCAGTTGTAGCTGACGGGATCCTTATTAAAGCATCTTCTACTTCTATCGAAGATATTGCCCCTGCAGTTGACGGCACGACTGAAGCGGACGACACCGATCTTTCGGACGGATCCGCGGTCGTTAATCTAAGTCATGGCACTGAAACATACGGCTTTACCGGCCTTGATGCCGAAACCACTTATTATTTTTCTATATGGGCTTTTACGAACTCCGGAACGAATATTGATTATAAGACGACTCGTCCGCTGGTCAGTACTTCCGTGGCAACCGATGCCGCACCCGCCTATATTTTAGATCTTGATTTTGAGACGGCAGGGGGTTATACCACTTCAACAACAGAATTTGTTTCAAATACTACTGATTATTTTTCCAGAACAGATGGTTCCAATATTGCAGGAAGTTTTTTAAATGTTCAGGGCTCATATTATTTTGCTGCTCAAGATATTGATGCCGGTGCTACTTTACCGGTAACTCTTACAATTGACGATGTAGATATATCAGGTGCAACTGATCTCAATTTCAGTATTTTACTAGCCGAAGATGATGCAAGTGATTCAGCTGAAGATTGGGATGCTGCCGATTATGTACATATTGATTATGATATTGATAATTCCGGATCTTTTTCAAATCTCATTCATGTTGAGGCTACGGATGGTACAAATACTGCGCCAGCTATAGATACAAACTTTGACGGCACAGGCAATGGGACAACTCTGACTGATTCTTTCACAGAATTCACTTCTTCAATTGCAGGCACTGGTTCTCTGATCGATATAAAAATTACGTTTAATCTAAATAGCGGGGATGAAGATATTGCGATTGATAATATACGCATTACGGGCAGCGGTGGCGCCACCTCAGTAGATGACCCCACATCGTTCACCGCCACTACAGCTTCTGCCTCACAAATAAATTTAACCTGGTCACAAAACGGTAATACCGATGATGTCCTTATTGTCTATGATGCTGACGGCACTTTTATCGATCCGGTTGACGGAACTTCTTACACGATCTCATCATCAACCCTTGGCGGAACAGTGATTTACAACGGCAGCGGCACATCTTTCAATCATACTTCCTTAAGCGCTGCAAATCAATACTATTACAAAGCATGGTCGGTGGATGGCGATAACAATTACTCTGACGGTGTAACTGATAACGCTACAACCCTAAAAGCAGAACCATCAAACCATGCCTCAACTTTCAGTTCAACATCAGATCACAACAGCATTGATCTCACCTGGTCCGATAATGACGGCTCCGTGGTCGCGGATGGTTTTCTTGTTAAAGCATCCTCTACTTCACTCGAGGCAATCAGCGCGCCCTCCGACGGTACGACACAATCCGACGACAGCGATCTTTCAGACGGTTCGGCCGTTGTAAACATTACACACGGCACAGAAACCTGCGTATTCAGCGGACTGGATGCCGAGACCACTTATTATTTTAAAATATGGCCATACACGAATTCCGCATCAAACATTGATTACAAAACCGATGGGGTCATCCCATCACAGAGCAAAGCCACAACTGAGGCACCTGCTCCGGGGGTCATTTTTATTTCGGAGGTCTCAGATCCCGGGGATGTGGCCAATGCAAAATTTGTTGAATTGTATAATTCCGGAGGGTCATCAGTTGACCTGAGCGCCGGCTCCTGGCATATTGCCCGCCAGGCAAATGGCGGTACTTGGGCTGATATAGCTCTTACCGGAACCATCGCCGCCGGCAGCACTTATGTTATTGCCTACAATCAAAGTGACTTTGAAACAGCATTTACTCCTATTACCGCAGATCAATATCATGGGTCTATCTCCGGTAACGGTGACGACGGTTATTTTCTGTATTCTGGAGGTGACCACTTAAGCGGCACTCTGGTTGATGCCTATGGTGTGATCGATCTGGATGGTAGCGGTTATGACTGGGAATACCTGGATGCCGTAGCTGTAAGGAATTCTAATATAGGCGAACCCAATACAACCTGGACCTCTTCGGAATGGACCATTACGGATCCCGGAAATGTCGCTGATTGTACACCCGGCACACACACTTATTCGCCTCCCGTTGTTGACCCGCCGTCAGCTTTTAGTGCAACGGCCGCGTCCGCCTCTCAAATCAACCTGTCATGGACCAAGAACGCCAGCGGGAACAATGTACTCATCGTATATGATACCGACGCTTCATTCACCGATCCTGTTGACGGAACATCCTACACCGTTTCTTCCTCTGTCCTTGGCGGCACGGTGATCTACAACGGTAGCGGAACTTCATTTAGCCATACCGGCCTTGACGGCGGAATTCAATATTACTACAAAGCTTGGTCGGTTGACGGATCAGACAATTATTCAAACGGTATTACGGATGACGAATCAACGGTCAAAGGCGAACCTTCCAATCATGTTAGCTCCTTCGCCGCCACCGCCACTCATGCGAGCGTTACGCTTACCTGGTCGGATAATGACGGCGTGATCCCGGCCGATTCATATCTTATCAAAGCGGACACCTCATCCTTTGATAATATTCCAGATCCCTCAGATGCGGCTGCCGTACCGGATGATACCGACCTATCTGACGGCAACGGCGCCATCAACGTTGCACATGGTGTCCAAACCTATACTTTCAGCGGATTAGATGCCTCTAGGAGCTATTATTTTAAAATATATCCATATACCAATTCCGGCTTGAATATTGATTATCAAACGACACGAGTCGTGCCCTCAATATCCATTACGACATCGGCTCCGGTTAGAATATTCATATCAGAGATCATGATCAATCCCGATGCGGTCGGGGATATGAACGGAGAATGGTTTGAACTCTATAACGCGGGAACAGAAACAGTGAATATCGATGGCTGGACGATCAGTGATGATGGTTCGGATTCTCATACTATTGATAACGGCGGAACGCTTAATATTGCTTCAGGTGACTATCTGGTTCTAGGTATCGATACCAGCTCAGTAACGAACGGCAATTATACCTGTGATTATAAATACAGTAATTTCTCTCTTTCCAACGGTGGTGATGAGATCATTATCTCCGATGGCGTAACCCAAATTGATAGGGTTGCCTATGATGATGGAACGAACTGGCCCATTCCGGTTGGCGCTTCAATTGTGTTTTTCGGAACATATAATGATGATAATGACGATTACTCACGGTGGAGAGCGGCAAGCGTACGCTCAAGCGGGTATATCGGGACTGAAGGTGATAAGGGGTCGCCTGGAGCAAGTCAGCTATATACCGGTATTCTGAATGTTATATTGTTCCTGGAAGGCAGCTTGAACAATTAAACAATAAATAATCACTCTCAAAAAACCCGACCCAAGCGGTTGGGTTTTATTTATGCCGCATAAATAAGTTGAGGTTCGGATCGAATCAATACTTGATTTGATCATTGATCAGATTTGAATACGCGCATTATTTACAAAGTTACCGATTTATTATGTTTGACAATTCAGTTGCATTCTAATAAACATTCATCTAATTTTATTAACATTATACATATTCCACTAAGTTTTGAAAATTAACACAAACAGGTTGTGTTTAAGCATACCGAAAAGATTATGAAAAGGGGATCATATGAAAAAGCTGATCATGTTGATTTTGGCAATTTTAACAATAATGTCGGCACAGGATACCTCAGCCGATATCACCGGCTTTCGCGGATTTGAATGGGGTACGCCTTACAGCGAAATGTCTGAAGGAATGATCAAGAGCAGCAGCATGAATCCGGGATTCAAAGGCTATGAAAAACCTGACGATGACATGATCTACGCAGGTATTGAAGCCCATACGATCATTTATCTTTTTAAAAAGGATAAATTCAATTGCATCAGTATCGGTTATTACAACAATCAGGTAGATTCCGTTGTGGCGAATTTGACCGAATTATATGGTGAGCCGGAATATATAGTCACGCCTTTCGTTACAAATTATGAATGGTATTTCCCCTCTTCCATCATGGTCTTGTCTTATATAACCATTAATGATTCCGACAAATCCGTGGCATTGGGAATTCGAAAACCGAAATAATGTTTACTTAAAATACTTTTGAAAATAATATATTGTTAAAGCTTGACCTTGATCTTGACCTCAATTTATTCCTTAATAAACGTCAGCTTATCCCGGTCCTTTTTCACACCGGGGAAAGCCAGAAGCCGGTTATGCATAGCAACATAAATGCCGGGGTCCACCAGAACGGCGGCAAACAAAGCTTCAGTTACATTTTGAGAAGCATCGCTGTCACGGAATTCGTAGGGCCGCATGGCGCCGGTGAAAATGATCGGGCATTTGGGTGATTTGATCTCCTCACACAATAGTTTGCCGGTAAGCTCGAGTGTATCGGTGCCGTGCAGGATAATGATGGCATCCGAGCTTTTCATGGCCTGACGTGCGATATCCAGAACGATCTCGCGATCGCTGTCGGTCATGTCCAGAGAATCTTTAAAGATCACATTGCGTTGATTAATGGTGATGCCCGGCAGTCTTAGGGTTGCCAGGATCTTTGATAAAATGGAATGCTGGTTACTCAATGCGCCGTTGTGCTCGTTGTAGGTTTTTTCGATTGTCCCGCCTGTCGTAATAAATGTGATCTGTTTCATTCCTTTTCCATATTTTATTTCCTCACTACAATTTTACGAATAAATCTTCTCTTTAATCAAGAACATTCAATTCACATAAACACTTTTGAGATTTGAAAGTGATAATTTTGCATTTAAAATGCTTATTTCATAAAATCATTTTCTCACTAATGATTTATCATTCAAGTCTTATAAATACGAACAAGTCGACAAAACAAAATTTTCATATTTAACTGAATTTCACTGCATTATTTTTAATTTCCTGACCTTATTTCAGCTATTTAGATTTACTTTCACGAATAATATTTTTATATTGTTTGCTTGATTTTATGATTAAATGTCAATTGCTTGATCCCTGTAGTCTTGGCTGGGCGGATCAATTGTTAAAGGAGAGAAGATGAACCCTCTTGCCGTTGAATTGAATGACCGATTGAAAAAAGAATCTCCCATTGTTTTCGGACTGCTTTCGCAAAAAGGCCGGGAATCCTATTTCCCGAAAACCGGCATATTATCTCAAAGCATGCAGGCAAAAGGGACCTCTATAAACGCGACGATCGGGATCGCGCTTCAGGACGACCAATCCCCGGTCCATTTTTCCTTTCTGGAAGATCTGATCAAACTCGACCCAAAAAATGTTTTTCCCTATGCCGGATGTTCAGGTTTGTTGCCACTACGTAAAAAATGGAAAGACATGCAGTTGGGAAAAAACCCTTCACTTGAGGGAAAAATGACAAGCCTGCCGGTTGTTACAACGGCACTCAGTCATGGCCTGAGCATTATTTCCATGCTTTTTCTTGATCCGGGAGATACGGTATTCATCGCCGATATGTACTGGGGCAATTACAATATGCTCATGAAAGAACGCTGCGACGTTAATTTTGATACCTATCCTTTTTATGACGGCGAAGGGATGGACTTGCAAGGTCTTGAAAACCGCCTGCTTAAAGGACCCGTCGGTAAGAAGATCGTGGCTATGAATTTTCCCAACAATCCCACCGGCTATACGCCGACCAAAAAAGAAATGCGGCGGATCGTCGAAATGATCAAAGCCAGTGCGGAACTGGGAAATCATATTTTGGTCATTTGTGACGATGCCTATTTCGGACTGGTCTATGAAGATGGCGTGGACACACAATCCGCATTTGCGTACCTTGCCGGACTTCATGAAAATATTCTGGCAGTTAAGGTTGACGGGGCCACAAAAGAAGATTATGTCTGGGGTTTCCGCGTAGGATTTGTGACCTTTGCAGGCAAAGGGCTCAGCGAATCAGTCTATTCAATGCTGGAAGATAAGGTTGCCGGCGGCATAAGGTCCTCCGTTTCTTCTTCACCGCATATTTCTCAATCCCTGCTTCTTGAAACCTTCAACCATCCAAATTATAGCGAAGAAAAAAAGAAATACTATGCTCTATTGAGATCCCGATATGAAAAGGTCAAAGAGGTCATAACAAAAAACAGTGACCGCTTCAGTAAGTATTTTACGGCGTTGCCTTATAATTCGGGTTATTTTATGTGTGTGAATCTGGCTGAAGGCATAGACGGTGACCTGTTACGCCGCACGCTCATTGAAGAATACGATACGGGCACTATCTATATCCACGGAGTGCTGCGACTGGCGTACTCTGCGGTCGCACTGGACAAGATCGAACGACTTTTTGAAAACCTATACAGCGCATGCAAAAAATTGACAAATTAAGAGGTTGAACATGGCTACGATCGGTAATTACCGTAACAATAAAGAATTCAAGAATATCAGTTCACAGATCCGGACAACGATCCAATCTGCATTTTGCCGCAACAATGTCATTGACATCGAAACTGTCGCGGAGGCTTATTCTTTGGCACTCCGTTCACCCGGCACGATCGAATTGACAGGAATGCCCATTTATAAACCGGAAGAACAGGGATTGCCGAAAAATGCAAATGTTCTGCTCTTTAACGACGGTGCCGTTTACGGACGTTGCGCGGCAGCCAGACGAATTGTCGGTGAACCTGATGTGGATATGAAAACATATTCCGCTAAGATCCGGGAGGCCGTTTTCCAAACGCGTGATCGAAAGATGTATCATGCACAGACTGTTATCGGCCTGAACGAAGATTTTATGGTAAAAGCCCATTTGCTTATCCCCGAGACCTATGAGAACAATCTGCTTTCCTGGATGTTGAATTTCCAATACTTGTCCGAAGAGATCAAAGAAATGTATATCTCTTCCAGAGAACTCCCCGAAGGTGACGTCTATATTTACACCGATCCCGACTGGAAACATGACGAGCATCCGCTGGGATTGAGTTTTTTCGATCCCGAGTATAATTGTGCTGCTCTCCTGGGCATGCGTTATTTCGGAGAATTTAAAAAGGGCACTTTGACTCTCGGTTGGGGAACGGCAGCACGGAACGGATACGCATCCTGCCACGGCGGTTTGAAACGTTACAATATGGATGACGGCACCTTTTATACGGTCGCCGTGTTCGGACTTTCCGGATCGGGTAAATCAACGATCACGCATGCAAAACATGGCAATAAATACGATGTGACCGTTCTTCATGATGACGCATTTATAATCAATGCGGATAAAAAATACTCCATTGCCCTGGAACCGTCCTATTTTGACAAGACCCAGGATTATCCCATGGACTGTGAAGATAACAAATACATCCTCACTCTGCAGAACAACGGCGCCGTTGAATATGAAGACGGAAAAACATATCCGGTAACCGAAGATCTTCGCAATGGCAACGGCCGGGCGGTCAAATCAAAACTATGGACACCCAATCGTGTCGACCGGATCGACAACCCTATCAATGCGATCTTCTGGTTGATGAAAGACCCGACCCTTCCGCCGGTGATCAAACTTGAAGGCGCATCTTTGGGAGCTGCCATGGGTGCCACTTTGGCGACCAAACGCACCTCCGCGGAGCGTCTGGCTCCCGGTGTTGATCCCGATGCGCTTGTTGTGGAACCATATGCCAATCCTTTCCGTACCTACCCGCTCGAAATGGATTACAACCGTTTTAAAAAACTGATCGAAGACGGTGTGAAATGTTATGTTTTGAATACGGGTTATTTCATGGGTAAAAAAGTAGAACCTCAGCACACGCTGGGAATTATCGAAACCATTATCGAGGACAGAGAGAATTTTATTTCATGGAAGCCCTTCGAGGATATCAAGATCATGGAGATCGAAGGATTTGACACCTCATTGGACAACAAATATTATCGCGAGACCTTCATCAAACGCTTCAGGGAACGACTTGATTTTATCGCGTCCAGAAGCTCTGCTATCGGAGGCCGGGACAAATTACCCAATGACGCACTTGAATCTTTGCAACATGTCATCGATGAACTGATGTGATGTGCATCACAGTTTAAATTTGTCATTTAATTTTTAATCAAAATATTATTAAATTGTATTATCATTAATTTGCACTAGCGCACTAGAGCGCCGGGGCACTGGTATTTTAGGGGGAAATATGTCATTGATCAGCACACATAAAGACCTTAAGGTTTATCAATTATCTTTTAATATCTCTATGGAATTATATGAGATCACCAAAAAATTCCCGAGAAATGAACAATATTCTTTGACTGATCAGATCAGACGATCATCAAGATCGGTAAGCAGTAATATTGCTGAAGCTTTTAGAAAAAGGAAATACCCAAAATCCTTAGCTGCAAAATTAAGTGATAGTGAAGCAGAAGCTGCCGAAACACAGAATTGGTTGGATTATGCTTATAAATGTAAATTTATCAGTCGTGATGAACATGTTTATTTTTACAAACATTACGATAGGATAATTGGCATGTTGGTTAACATGAGACTAAAGGCAAATCAATGGAAAGTAGGGTAAAACAACCCTGTCGCCCTATCGCTCTATCACCCCATCGCCCCATGGCCCTATCGCTCAATCGCCCTATTGCCCCATCGCCCTATTGCCCCATCGCCCTATCGCTCTATTGCCCTAAACTATTTACCCTACCGGCGTCACTTGACAAGTAGCATCTTATGAGAACCCTTAATTATATTATCAACCTTTAGGACACAAACGTAAACACCTGTCGCTATATGACCTGCATCCCAAATGATCTCATATCTACCGGCTGATTGTGTTTTATTTACCAAAGTCTCGATTTCTCTCCCATTGAGATCAATAATGGTCAATTTTACCTTACTGGGTCCTGATAACTGATAGCTGATGGTTGTCGAGGGATTGAAAGGATTAGGATAATTTTGGTACAGTCTGTGTACTGTGGGAATAGAGCTGTCGATCCCAACATCCAGTCCGTTTTGAACAAATTTGAAGAAATTATCCATTAAAATAAATCTGGTCGCTTCGGGATAAACGGTCTCAAAAGGAAAACCTAAAAACATAATTTTTCCTTCTGCACTGCCTCCGGGAAACATGCCCTCAAACATGATACCGGCCGCACCGGCACTGCATCCATGATAGTTCAAAAATTTCACTGCATCATTCAAGGGTGTGACAACATCGGGATATCTTACATTGTATGTTCCGTGTGAACCGTTATCAAAATAAAATGAGCCGGGATCGGAGAACATCAACGCGGAAACCGGATTTACGCGATAATATGTTCCGGATGTATTGTTCGGGTCGTCCTGAGCGTAACCCAAATGCAGGAAATTATGACAAAAAGCTTTGTCTGAACTGCTTCCCCGATAATCAAGGTCCCAGGCGATCTCAGCTCCCGATACGAACAAATTGCCCCCGTTTTTCAAAAAGCTTTCCACAATATCCTGCTCCAGGTCGCTGAAGGTTTCATCCGCGGTGCTTTCTTCTCCTAAAATATAGATCATGATCGAATATCTAGCGAGATCGAAAATTTCGTCACTAAGAGCTTCGTTCGTTGCCGAGACAAGCGAATATCCGCTGTTAATAACAGCTGCGGCATGTTGCCGGATAAAATCATGGCTATTTCCCGCAGTCGTTCTGTCAAAACCATTTATGATCAGAACGGAGGTATCCGAAGGCGCGGTGCTGACAGCCAGCATCTCTGAAAGAGGACCGGTTCCTGCCCCGTTCACACCGGCGATCTTCACGTAGAGGCTGGTATCCCCGGGCAATCCTTCAATTACCATATCTGTTGTATCGCAATAAACCGAATCAATGAATTCAATTCCGCTCTCGCTGTAAACGATCAAAAAGGAATCGATCTCTGCGGGATCCGCAACTTTAAGTTGAACCTTGCCGGGAGTATCAGCCGTGAGTAAAGCAAAAGAGTTGATCTTCCCGGGCAATTCAGGTGAATATGTGGTAAAATACCAGGGAGCTGTCCAAAGTTCTTTTCCGTGGATCCGAACTTTCCAAAAGTATTGGGTGCCCAGCTGGAGCTGAGTGCCGGTTTGGATCGCATTGGTATCAATATTCTCAAGATGAACAAGCGTATCATGGAAGTCCGAAGTTGCCGAAAGCACAAATTCCATTTCACTGCCGGAAACGTACTGCCATGAAAAAATCGGATCAAGCGCTACGTTCGTTGCGGCATTCGCCGGTGATACCAATCGTGTAACATCCATTTCAGGGTCAGAAAAGTAGATGCGCGAATCTTGATCAAGTGCGATCGTGTCGACTTGGCCGCTGCTCAAATGAACGGTCATATTAACTGCAAAACCTTGTGCGATCGATCCCAAAATAAAAAATATAAAGATCAGTTTTCTCATATTTATCCTTTAATAGCGATAGCGGGTGCGCGTCATGGGTGCGGATTCATTGCTTAATAACTTATAAAGCACGGGATCCTTGAGCACATCATGGGCATTCATGGGTATTCCGTCCACTCTGATAACAGAATTGACCAGTCTGATCCCATGACTGTAATCAACATAATAATCCACATGCCCTGTATACAATGTCTGGATAGGCGTTCCGCTGGTATAATGCCAGCCGTAGATACAGACATAACCCGGCTTGGATTGGACAGCGTTACAGATCACGACATCTTTTTTGATCCCCGCTATCAATTCGTTAATTTGCCCCCCGGCAGTTTCCCTGGCTGTATTGATATCGTTATTATGTTCAACAAATTTATATACTTGCGAATTATTGTCTCCCACGGGCGCATATGGGATCGGGTTCAATCGCACGGTAGCATGTTCCCAAATATCATCACAAAGTTTTGTTGTGGTCAATATGCATCCGTAAGCATCGGCGATCTGCTGGGCGGTGGAGGGTCCCATGGGAATACGGCAGTAATCTTCATTTGTGCCGATGGAAAGATAATCGGTCATCACATCATATTCAACACTATGGCTTGTTCCGTTCGCATCCCTGAAACTTGACGTCAGCGTAATGAACTCCCTGGAAATGTCGGGAATATTGCCGGCAAGGAATTCCGCCAGGATCAAGGGCTCGCGTTGCTGAAAGGTCGTACCCAGAATATCGCTCATAAACGCGGACCCGCTTCGAGAACCTTCCGTGCGGTCCGGCAAGGTTACCGGTGTCAGGTCAATATATTCAATATCCGCTTTTCTGAAAGTTCTCACGGTATCGGCATAATGCACCTGAATTATTCCTTCATCCGTTAATTTCAAGGAATCGATATCCGACAATCGCACCTGTTTGATACCGGTAACGGTATGAAAGCTCAGAGCGCAATTTGACAGAGAATCCAAGTCGCAAAAACGGATCTGTTCCAATGCTTCAAGATCATATTCAAAGCGTTCCGCCTCTCCTTCGATAACAATGCTTTGTGCAAATAATACGATGCTTCCCATCAATAGTAACAAAAGCATGGTTTTTTTCATGTGAACCTCGTGCTTATTTTTTAATAAACAAATATAAGTTGCTGACAAATCAAGTTAAAGATATTTATGTTCTTAGATCGAAAAACTCTGAAGATTATTTCTTGGATTTATCCCGGTAGACACGTTTGGCTCGCAAATTCAATCCCCATCCCAATGAAAATGCACCTTCTGTGATGCGATGGTCTTCCAGAGAATAGGACAGTGTCCGGGCTCCTTTTCCCGCACAGATCATCCAATTGAAAACATCTGTGGGCTCAAGGATCTCTTTACCGGCAACATGCTCAAAACCGAATGTAACGTCTTTTTGAGCTTTCTTTTCATTCAAAGAAACGGATATCTCCGTTCTGTAAAGATCGCCTTCGTCCGTTATCAGGAATGGAAAGCGATATCCTGTTTGAATATGTTCCGGATAGTGCTGAAGATAAACCAAGGCTGAAAGAATATGATGGACCGGTTCAGGTGTAGTTAATACGTGTGAACCTGAATAACGGATCATCCCATCGGAAATATCTTCCCGGTAAAACTGCTTCATATTGCGATTTGTAATATCTTTCTTCAGGGAATCAAGGTGGCTCATGGCCGCATCGGCATAGTAGTAGTACCAATTGTCGATCTTGTAGATATTGTGGAATCCGCCAACCGTATATGCGTGATAGATTATCTCAGTGACGTTATCGTCTATCTGATCTTCGATAACTTCTACATTGGCGCAATGCAGACCGAGAAGAGATACCTTGAAAAACAATGTATCGCCCGCATAAAGCATACCCGTAAAAACAACAAATAAAAGAAGGATATTAAATTTTTTCATAAGGTCTATAACAGGTGTACCAGACCACTGGCGATCAGAAGATAGATCAGGATTCCCAGAATATCGATCGTTGTAGTTACAAATGGTCCGGTTGCAATGGCCGGATCGATCTTCAACTTATTCAGCAGCATGGGAGCGACGGTCCCGGTAAACGTTGCCAGCGTCATGGCGATAGTGATCCCGATAGCGATGGCAATGCTCAATTCCACGCATTTTATCAAAGAATAATCATAACCATTCGACTGAATGACATAAGCCATAAGAAAAGCGATCCCGCCCAAAATGACACCGTAGATCAGGCCGAGCGTGATCCCGACCCGGAGTTCCTTAAAAATGATCTTCAGGGACGTGTTGGGGTTGACTCTGCCGGTTAAAAGTCCCCGTGTAATTATCGTGGAACTTTGTGTGCCGATATTGCCGCCCATACCTGCGATGATCGGGAGGAATGATGTCAGTATTACAAAGGAACTAAGCAGGTTGTGAAAAGAACCTATCACCAGTGCCGCGATCAGTCCTCCGATATAGGTTGCCAGCAGCCAGGGGAATCGTTTTTTGGTCGTTTCCCAGGTTGATTTCAGAATAATGTCAGTATCGCGACCCAGACCGGCCATCTGGAGCAAATCTTCCGTAGCTTCTTCCCGGAGTACATCAATGATATCATCAACCGTGACAACACCAATGAGTTTGTTCTCGTCATCAACCACCGGCACAGCGACGAAATTGTAGCGAGACGCGAGTCTCGCCACTTCTTCCTGGTCGGTCTCCGGCCGAATGCTGATCACATCCTCGACCATGATATCGGACAGTTTCTTCAAAGGATCATTCAGGATCAGCTGTCGCAACGATACAACGCCGATCAGATGGTTCCTGTCATCTGTGACATAAATATAGAATACCATTTCGGTGTCGTGACTTTTCTGGATCTCTTCGGTGGCTTTACCGATGGTCATGCCTTCATGCAAATGAAACACTTCCGGGTTCATGATACCACCGGCCGTATCTTCTTCATATGTCATGAGGGCTTCAACCTCACGGGACTCTTCGTCCTTCATGAGATTCAAGAGTTCCTGTTGTTCTTCTGCGGGCAAGAGCCTTAAAATACTTGACTCGTCATCATAATCCATTTCACGAAAGATATTGATGATTTCGCTTCGTTTAAGGGAATGTAAAACTTCGACGATATTGTTATCATCCAGTTCGGAAAGAACTTCAGCTTTTTGTTCATTTGTTTTTATCAGTGAAAAGAAATACAAACGTTCATGCAAGGTAAAAGAACGGAACAATAGTGCCAGATCTGCCGGGTGAGTCTTATCTATAATGTTAATTAGATTTATTTTCGCACCACGGCGATGCAGTTTTCGGTAGGTATCTACAAGCAGTATAACTTCATTGTTTCTCATAGCCTACTCCTTTCCATCTCTACGTGTTCTTTGCACCCTTACATTGCGTTTGATATTTACCAGACCTGCGATCAGCAGCAACAAGCCTACAAGAGCGATCAGCCAAGGAATGTATGCCGGACCGTATAATATCTTTTCGCTTATCTTAGGCACATTGATGTTGATAAGAACAAGTATGTTAAAAATACTGTGAATTATAATGCCGGGAATGATAGAATAAAAGGAATATGCTATAAATCCTAAAATTATTCCCGCTATTAAGATCGTCGGTGCATTTCGTAGACTTAAATGGATAACCGAAAAGAGCACTGCCTGTAAAATGATGGCCGTCAAAGGCGTATATTTGGACCTTAGCATGATGCGAAGAAGATAACCCCTGAATAAGCTTTCTTCAACAACCGGAGTAATGATACCGACAACCAAAACAATGATCAGATAATTAAGGGGATAAGCAACTTTCATATCCTGTGAAGTCATTACTTCACTTCCCCATAAAGCGTCAAGAAAAAATTGAAGGACTTCCAGAACAATGAACATACCGACCGCTACTAAAAGAATGTCCCTCATGGCTCTAAACGAAATCGGTTTCAGGCGAAAGGCATGTTTGATCGATTTTCCATTCCCGATCACATATAGAAACAAAGGCAGCAAAAGCATGATCTCAAACAATCCAAGTATGATGTATCGCACGGCCTGCGGCGTATTGCCCATAATGGATTCATTGAAATATAGTCCCATAACAAGACTGATAAATGCGATCATGCTCATCAAAACGATCAGAGCGCCGGTTCTGTAATTATAGTACTGGGACATAGCGTATCTCCTACATAATGATCTCGAACTTCTTATCGAATTCTTTCATGTCTCCGTCAATGATAATATTGCTTACACCCCTGAACCAGATAGATTCAAAATAAGGGTTATGAACGCTTACATTCTCGATACTTTCCATGAGTATTTGAGAGGCCGGGTGCTTATCTCTTGACCAATCGGATGGAGGTGTTTTCATATATTTGCTGCTGTCACTGAGAACATAAAAATTCTTCTCACGTTCATCTGCGATCCTGAGTGCCGAATGAGTTCCGATCTTATTTATAAATCCGCGATGCCAGTACCAGTCGGTGCCGACCAGCACACTGTCGCAGCGTGAGATAGCCAGCTCCATGGCAGCGTCCGTATAAAGTGATACGGGTATCCCCGACCGGCCCAGAAATTTTGCAAGTGTCAAGCCTTCACCCACCGGTCGGGCTTCTGTCAGAATAACTTCGAAACGTTTACCGGTCTTAGCCGCTTCCATGATCGCTTTTCGAACAACGGAGCTGTGTGAAAAAGTGAATATTTTCGATCCGTCTTTGATCACTTTTTTAACTGTAGTGGAGACGGTTTTGTCATTGTTCTTCTTTACTTTATCGCCATATTCCTGGAGGATATCGGGAATTTTTTTACCGATTTTCATCTGTTCCAGTAAATATTCCTGAAGATGCGGAAAAATGGCGATCAGGGGATGAGCCGAGCGAGTTTCCTTATAAATGTATTCCAGAGATTCTCTCTGGGCATCCGGCGAAAGATCACCGTTCTCGGTAAAATAACGGTTTAAAATATGAATGTACTTGAAGAGAATCGTCGTAGCGCCGGCCTCCTGCTCCAAAAGCATGGCCTCGAATTCGGGATAGTTGATCATCATGTTAATTCTCCTCCCGCGGCATGGCAACCGCCGATTTATTTTGTTCACGGATCAAAACGGACTGCATGTCAAAGAGTCGTTTGAACATGGGTATTTGCATATCCATTTTTAAAAGTGATTTTTTTGCCCTGTCAAATTCGCCTTTTCGGCGACTCAATTCTGCAATATAGTAGTAGATCATCGAAACTTCCCGGTCTTTCAGATCTCCCGTAAGCAGGGCTTTTGCAAAATGCACAATGGCTTTTTCGCGATATTCGGAAGCTGATCTTTCGTCTCCTTCATCGTCATAAAGCCAGGCCATTCTCAAATAAGTGTCAGCAAAGACCATTGGAAGGGCTTTCACTTCTTTCAGCATATAAAGATAATGTTCAAAAAGCTCCAACGTCGTCGGATTCGTATCCGTAAAACGCTCTTTATAAGATTTTGACTCTACAAGGTCCCGGACCTTTTCAATGTCCTGCGGGATCTGTTTGAAATCATGTGTGACATAAAAGCAGTGGTGACAGAATACCAGCCATGTATCCAGAATATCGTCATCCAGGGTTCGTATACGAAAATCGCTTTCCACCACATCTACGGTATATAGCTCTTCCGCAGGATGATTGTTCACGGGTTTCCCGCATACCGGACAAAGAACAACGGAAGAACGTTCATCTTCCTGTTCAAAGGTCGTATTTTCAAATTCGCGATCGGACATTGCTTTTCCTTAGAATGGCAGTTCCTCTTCATTATCGGGCATTGACGGTTCCGGCTCAGAGTTCGATTGCGCCGGTTTACTCTGATTATTTCCCTGGGGCGGAGCGTAGACACCCCCGCTATCAGATTGTGGAGCACGGTCCAGCAACATAGCGGTATCGACCATGATCTCGGTGGTATAGTGAGTGGAATTGTTATTATCTTGCCATTTACGAGTGCGCAGACGGCCATCAATATAAACCAATCGTCCTTTGGTAAAGAAATTTCCGATATATTCGGCGATCTTACCAAAAGCTACACAGCGATGCCATTCGGTGTTATCCTGGTATTCGCCGCTTTGGTTCTTATAGGTTTCATTGGTCGCAACCGAAAAGTTTGTGACAGCCGTCCCGCTGGGGGTTGCCCGCTGTTCGGGATTTTGTCCAAGGCGACCGACCAATACCACTTTGTTCATAGAATTCTTATGCATATTATTCTCCCTGAATTTTTTTTACAAGTTCATCCGGTGAAACGGCCTCTCCATAAATAAAGGCATACACTTTCTTTAACTGATGCTTTGCAAGAATGGTCTGATAGACGATCTCGCCGGCTTCGATAGCATTGTAAGGGTGCTCTTCATTTTGACCGGCTCTTACAACGATAGTTTCGCCACTGTAACCCGTCGGAATGACATAAGGATGTGACATATCGGGAAATCTTACTCCCAGTTTGTCATTATTATGTCCGCGCAGGGGATTCTTGCCAGAAAGATTTACATGGTCCCTGACGGCAAAAATCGCGTTTTTATCAATTTCATGTGAACACATGGTCAATAATATGGGATCACCGTATTGGGCGATCTCTTCGTCATTCATGTGCTCTTTAAGGGAACGGAAGCTCCAATTATCCGGTATGTTTAACGGACGTTTCATTCCCGAAAGATCTATCCAATTCATTTTGTCATACTCCTGGGACCGAAAATACCGGTACCTATGCGCAACATTGTGCTGCCCTCTTCCAAAGCTATTATATAGTCATTCGTCATACCCATAGACAATTCCGACATTTTCAAGTATTCGGTTTCTAGTGACTTGCAGGTTTCGGCCAACTCACGCAACAGCGAAAACGAATGGCGTATACTCTTTTCGTCTCCTGTGAATGCCGCCATCCCCATTAATCCGAAAATTTCCAGTTTCTTGAATTCCCTGACTTTCCTCACAAAGCCGGTAAGCTCCTCCGGCTGCAAACCGGACTTGTTTTCCTCACCGGAAATATTCACTTCGATGAGGCATTTTAACCGGTGTTCACTGTTTGCAATTAATTTAGCAAGTTTCTCTGTTTGCAAACTATGAAGCCAATCAAAATTCTGCAAGCATTTATTTGCTTTGTTCGATTGCAGATAACCGATGAAATGACGTGTAATACCGGGGAAAGGTTCTTGTTTAAATTTATTCAATGCATCCTGTATGCGGTTTTCACCAAGATCCGTTATGCCGGCTTGTATACCTTCCAAGATAAAATGCATAGGCTGTTTTTTACTGACAGCCACGATCCGCACTCTCTCGGGATAAGGAGAGTAGCGCTGAATATCTTGTCTGATAGCTTCAAGTTTGTCTTTAATCATTATGGGAATGTTTAGTGGTTTAGGAGTTTAGATGTTTAGAACTTTAAACTGATCCTAAACTCTAAACCCTAAACCCTAAACTCTTTTTATTCGCTTTTCATTTCCTGCAATTCGTCATTATTATCATCCGATTCCATCACATAGCGGATCGCGGATATCTGATCCTGATCGTGAAGATTGATCAAACGGACACCCTGAGTGTTCCTTGACAGTGTATTGATCCGGTTGATGTGCTGACGAATGAGCAGACCGCTTGTGGTAATGATCATGAGATCGTCGGAATCGACAACTTCTTTCAATGCGACCATCTGTCCGACTTTTTCTGTCGTCTTAATGGTGATAACACCCTTTCCGCCGCGATTCGTGATCCTGTAATCCATGATATCCGAGCGTTTTCCGTATCCTTTTTCACTGACAGCCAGAACGGTCGCTCCTTCACGTTTAACCACAACCATGTCAACTACGGCATCATCTTTACCGTCCAGGGTAACACCCCGGACTCCCGTTGCCGAACGGCCCATGTCACTCACGTGTTTTTCATTGAATCTGATCGCTTTGCCTTTGCGGGTCCCAAGAATAATATCCTGTTCTCCGTTTGTGATATCAACACCGATAATATCGTCACCGTCAACAAGGTTAACGGCAATAATACCCGTTCGGCGGGGTCTGCTATAGGCATCAAGTTTGGTCTTCTTGATCGTACCTTTACATGTTGCAACAATAACATATTTGTCTTCTGAGAAATCACGGACATTCAGGAACGCTCTGACTTTTTCGTCTTTTTCACATTCCAGAAGATTGACGATCGCACGTCCGCGGGTTGCACGGCCGGCTTGCGGCAGTTCGTGGACTTTCAGCCAGTAAACCTTGCCTAGATTGGTAAAGAACATCAAGGTGTCATGGGTAGAGGCAATGAAGAGATTTTCGACAAAATCGTCATCTTTTGCCGTAGCGCCTTTCTTACCCACACCGCCGCGACGCTGAGCATGATAAACATTGACCGGCGTTCTCTTGATAAACCCGTTATGAGTGATCGTAATAGCCATTTCCTCATCTGCGATCATATCCTCAACGGAAAAATCACCGGCATCTGCGATCATCTCGGTGCGGCGCTCATCACCGTATTTTTCCTGGATCTCGCGTGTTTCTTTTACAAGAATGCTCATTCTTTTCTTTTTGTTGTCCAGGATGAACTTAAGCTTTTCTATCAGTTTTAAAATATCAATGTATTCCTGGATGACCTTTTCACGTTCAAGACCGGTTAATTTCTGGAGTTTCATATCCAGAATGGCATTTGCCTGGATCTCGCTGAACTCGAAACGGTTCATTAGGTTTTGACGTGCAGCGTTAGTACTTGATGAGTTTTTGATCAATGCAATAACTTCATCAATATTATCAAGCGCGATCTTGAAACCCTCTAAAATATGAGCTCTGGCTTCGGCTTTATCTAATTCAAATTGCGTGCGCCGTACGATCACTTTATGACGATAATCAATAAATAATTCCAGCATCCTCTTCAGCGAAAGAACTTTCGGCTCGCCATTGACGAGCGCGATCATATTGATACCAAAAGTATTTTGCAGATTAGTGTGCTTATATAAATTGTTCAAGATGACCTGTGGCTCAAAATCGCGTTTTAATTCCACGACGATGCGAATACCTTCTTTGTCCGACTCGTCCCGAAGATCGCTGATACCCTCAAGAACCTTATTGTGCACCAGTTCGGCAATACGTTCGATCAGGTTGCTTTTATTGATCTGATACGGGATCTCCGTAAATACGATCTGTTCACGATTATTGCGGATCTGTTCGACATTTGCCCTGGCCCGTAACGTGATCTTGCCCTGGCCCGTATCGTATGCCGAGAACAGTCCCTGGGATCCGTAAGCCAATGCGGCTGTCGGAAAATCCGGACCGGTCACATATTCCATTAGTTCCCGGGTAGTGATATCGGGGTTTTCAACCATTGCGCAGACCGCATCACAAACTTCGTTGATATTGTGAGGAGGAATATTCGTTGCCATTCCAACGGCAATACCCGTTGTTCCGTTGATCAGCAAATAAGGGATCTTGCTTGGAAGAACGGTGGGCTCTTCCAGGGATTCATCGAAATTAAGTTTGAAATCCACTGTATTTTTATCTATGTCGTTTAACATCTCGTCTGCCAGACGGGCCATGCGGGCTTCTGTATAACGCATGGCTGCGGGACTGTCGCCGTCGATCGAACCGAAGTTCCCCTGGCCGTCCACAACTCGGTACCTCATGGCAAAATCTTGTGCCAGGCGTGCCATGGCATTATAAACCGAACTGTCACCGTGCGGGTGATATTTACCCAGCACGTCACCGACGATACGAGCCGATTTCTTATAAGGTTTATTGTACTGCATGCCCAATTCGTACATCCCGTATAATATGCGCCGGTGAACGGGTTTTAATCCGTCACGAACATCCGGAAGGGCGCGGGATACGATCACAGACATAGAGTAATCGAGATAACAGTTCTTAAGTTCTTCTTCAATATTGACCGGGATAATTCTTTCGTTAGCCAATGTTTCCTCTCTTTTCTTTATAAATTGCGTCAGAAGTCAGTGGATCAGACATCCAGGTTCTTGACGTATTTTGCATTTTTTTCAATAAAGCTACGACGGGCTTCAACATTTTCTCCCATTAGAACGGAGAACATATGATCGGCCGCCATCGCATCATCCAGACTGACCTGTCGAACAGTCCTGGATTCCGGATCCATTGTTGTGCTCCAAAGCTGATCAGGGTTCATTTCACCCAAACCTTTATAGCGAGACATTTGGATCTTTCCGGAGCGTTCTTTTTTCATACGCGCAGACAGCATTTCCATTTCATTGTCGTCATAGGCATAGCGCTCCACTTTTCCCTGTTTTAGGCGATACAGAGGCGGCTGGGCAATATAAACATGTCCATACTGCAGCAGGTCGCGCATTTGACGGAAGAAAAATGTCAGGAGCAGTGTTCTGATGTGAGCACCGTCCACATCCGCATCGGTCATGATAATTACTTTATCATAACGGATCTTTTCAACATCAAAATCATCACGAAGCCCGGCACCGATGGCCGTGAAAAGCGCCTGGATCTCCTTGCTTTGCAGCACACGGTCATATCGTGCCTTTTCAACGTTCAAAATTTTTCCTCTTAAGGGCAATATCGCTTGATATCGCCGGTCGCGGCCTTGCTTGGCGGAACCGCCGGCCGAGTCACCCTCAACAATATACAATTCGCAATGAGCGGGGTCTTTTATCGAACAGTCGGCAAGCTTTCCGGGCAAGCCGCCTATCTCAAGAGCGTTTTTCCTGCGAGTCAATTCACGTGCTGTTCTTGCCGCTTCGCGCGCTTTTGCCGCCATGACCGATTTTTCGATGATTTTCTTCGCTACGCTAGGATTGGTCTCAAAAAACTCATTCAGGCTTTCCATGACCAGGCTGTCGACAATACCCTTTACCTCACCATTACCGAGTTTTGTTTTCGTCTGACCCTCAAACTGGGGTTCGGGCACCTTCACAGACAAAACCGCTGTAATGCCTTCTCGGGTATCATCTCCACTGAGTGAAAAATTGTTCTTTTTTATGCTCTTGAACATATTGTTCTTTTGCGCATAATTATTAAGCGAACGTGTTAAGGCCGTTCGCGCACCCGTCAAGTGAGTACCGCCTTCAATTGTATTGATACAATTCACATAGGAAAAGAAATTCTCATTATATGTGTCATTGTATTGTAAAGAAAATTCTACCGAAACATCGTCGCGCTCACCCTCCATATATATGGGCTTGGGGTGCAGAACGTTACGAACTTCATTAAGATATGAAACAAATTCTTTGATACCACCTTTGTAATGAAAAACGTCTTCAGCTTCATAACGTTCATCTTTTAGAATGATATGAACGTCTTTATTTAAAAATGCCAGCTCTCTCAACCGGTCGCGAAGGACATTGTAATCAAAGCTTAGTTCTGTAAAGATCGTATCATCCGGAAGAAAGGTTACGATCGTCCCGGTTCTTTTGGATTTACCTTTTTCGATTAATTTTGTCGTGGGCTTCCCGCAACAATATTCCTGTTCATACATCTTATTATTTCTGGATATTTGAACTCTAACGTATTTGGAAAGCGCGTTAACACAAGACACGCCCACGCCGTGAAGGCCTCCGGAAACCTTGTAGGAACCTTTGTCGAATTTACCGCCTGCATGAAGCATTGTCATGATCACTTCGACACCGGGCTTCTTTTCCGTAGGATGCATGTCTACCGGCATTCCGCGACCATCATCCTCCACACTGACACTGTTGTCTTTATGGACCGTGACGATGATCTTATCGCAAAATCCCGCCAAAGCCTCATCAATTGAATTATCTACAACTTCATACACCAAATGGTGCAAACCTCGTTTACCGGTATCTCCGATATACATTGCAGGCCGTTTTCTTACGGCTTCAAGGCCCTGCAGTACCTTGATCTTATCCGATTTGTAATCGCTTGCACTACTACTGTACATATATCTCCTTACTACTGTTTGAAAGTGAAATTCCGACAGCTACTGAAAACGAATGTCAGTGATAACACCCGCGCCGAAAAGCTTTTCATATTTTTTCAGAATCTGTGGTTTCTGCATGCTCAATTCTTGTCGCCATGTGCTGTTTTTCACACTGACGATCAATACTCCTTTTTCTACTTTTACAGGTGCCGAAACCTGTGCTACAACATCACCCACAACCGTGTTCCATTCACGGAAAGCATCGTATTCCCGAAGCGCTTTTTTACCTATAATTCGGGCTACGATCCTGTCAACGGTTGAGTTGATTTTTTTCATGCCCAAATATAATAATTGTTATAATAATAAGCTATTGTTATATACATTAATTATTAGAAAAAATTCGAAGGGATACTTGTATTTTCAAGCCGTAAAAATATCATATTTTAAACGTTTTTCAAACTCCAAAAATGAAAAAGCGTTTTTTGTTTACATTTATAAGTCCTATATTTCAGATACGAATAACCAAGGAAGATGAATTGCTTCAGGATCCGAATAAAATATTTGATTTAAACTCACACGACATACAAGAACTGGTTAATGAACAAAACTGGTTAAATCTGATTGATAAAAACAAGATCATGCGCATTTTGAATTTTGTCAAGAATGATATCGTTTTCGGTTTTTCGAAAAAACCGCTGCTGCCGGCATCACAGATCCTGTCTGAAGGGCGCGGATATGCACTGACAAAGAGCATACTGCTCAAAACCCTTCTGGATGCCAGTGGGATCCTCTGCCGCTTCCACGCTTTCAAGGTCAATAAAAAAGTTTATCGGGGACTGGTTGGCCCCATGAACTATAATATGCTGCCCGACCACCTTATCAGCGCCTGGATAGAGGTTTTTTATGATAACCAATGGCTGGTCGCCGACGGTGTCCTTTTGGATGATCCTTATTTCGAAAGTTTGCAAAGTGATTTTCAAGATGATCAGATAGAATACCAGAAGCTCGGTTGTGCCGTGTTTCTGGATAATTCGGTCAATACTGTATGGAACGGCAAAAATCACACTTATTGTCAACGAGCGGCGATCACAAAAGACCTTGGTGTTATAGAAGAATTCGACTGGTTCTTTACAGAATTCAAAAAAGATATCAAGCAACTTGGCAAGATATCGCCGAAATTTGCAAACAGGGTCATACATAAAAGGCGATTTGGGAAATAGAGTGTCGAACTTCAATACATTTTTTTAGATAAAAAAAAGACGCGATAAATCGCGTCTTTATATTTTATTTCAATTTAATTAATCTTTCTTCGCCGGCTTTCTCCGTGGCCTTTTTCTTCCGTTTCCATTGCCATTGGCATTCTTGGGTTTTTCTTCAACGTCTTTTTCTTGACTTTTGGTACCTTGGTCTTTGGTTTCTTTTTGTCGTGCTTCTTCCCGGGCCTTTCTGGCCTCTTCCGCCTTCCGGGCTTTTTCAGCTTCGCGTTCCGCACGTTCCTTTTCTGCTTTTTCTACCAAGGCCTTCAAATAAGCCTGATATTCTTCTTTTCGCTGAATAATATTGAAAGAACCGGTCAGCCTGGCAGTCTTTAATAAACTTAGTAATTTGGGGCGCGGCATGGCTAAAACACATGCGCGGTCAATCGATTCAGTATACCTGCGGGCAAACATGATTGCCGATAACCCGTTATTGTCGACGATCTTGGTCTTTTCGACGTCGAGAATAATATCTTCCACCTGATATTTTTCCAATAAAATGGCAAGATTACGTTTATAATTGATAATGCCCACTTCATTAAAGACGGGATCGTGGTATTTAAATAACAGGGTGCTTCCAATCATTTGTTGTTTGAATTCCATGTATAGCCCTTTATTCTAAAATATGCTTGTTCATTTACCCGCTAATCTATACAATAATTCTAAAAAATACAATTCAAATCAAGAAAGTTGATGGTTGATAGT
>CAYVLJ010000020.1:0-659 GCA_964452375.1 uncultured bacterium
GAGGAAAGTAATGAATTAGCTGGTCGAAAAAGAGGGAAGTGTTTATCAGAAGAGTATACAAACAATAGAACTAAAATGAAATGGGAGTGTTCAGAAGGACATGTGTGGGAAGCGGCATTTGAAGTTATTCAAAGGGGACATTGGTGTCCTGTCTGTGCTGGGAATAAAACCTTGACAATTGAAGATATGAAGGAAATTGCAAAACAAAGAGGAGGCAAATGCCTTTCGAATGAATATAAAAACTCAAGCACTAAATTATTATGGGAGTGTGAATTTGGACATACTTGGGAAGCAACTCCTGGAAATGTAAAGAGAAGAAAATCCTGGTGCCCCTATTGCTCAAATAAATTTTCTAGTGAAGAAATCTGTCGCTATGTTTTTGAAAGCCTTTTCAATAAAAAATTTCCTAAAATTAGACCAAAATGGTTAGTAAATGAAAAAGGGAGTAGGTTAGAATTAGACGGTTATTGTTGTGAATTAAAATTAGCATTTGAACATCAAGGTGGGCAGCATTATAAAAAGATTGATTTCTTCGAAAGACATATGACTTTAGAAAGAAAAAAAGCAAATGATGATCTGAAAAAGAAAATTTGTGATGAAAGAGGAATCAATATTATTTACGTTAATCAACTAGGTGAAAAAATTCAAATTGAAGAATT
>CAYVLJ010000020.1:739-24368 GCA_964452375.1 uncultured bacterium
TGCAAAAAATATCTGATGTGGAAATTAATTATTCTAAAGTATATTCCTCATATTCTAAACAAATGATTGATAAACTGAAAGAAATCGCAATATCTAAAGGTGGAGAATGTTTATCAGATAGATATATTAACAATAATACTCCGATGAAATGGAGATGTGCAAAAGGACATATTTGGGAGGCGGCTCCGGTTAATATTAAAAACATGGGGCATTGGTGTCCCATTTGTTCGGGAAATCAAAGAACTTCTATAGCAGAAATCAAGCAATTAGCAATTGAAAGAGGGGGTAAATGTCTTTCGGATAACTACAAAAACAAGGATACAAAATTAACTTGGCAATGCTCAGAGGGACACACATGGAAAGCTACACTTAGAAATGTAAAGGGAAATGAAACCTGGTGTCCAATTTGTGCTGGAAAAATTCAATATACTATTAAAGATATGCAAAAAATTGCTGAAAAAAGAGGTGGTAAATGCATATCAGACAAGTATGTAAATAGCAAAACAAATTTACTTTGGGAGTGTTCGTGTGGATATCAATGGAAAGCAACCCCCAGTAGTATAAAAAGAGGCAGTTGGTGTCCAAGCTGTTCAAAAAACATAAAACTAACTATTGAAGAAATGAGAGATATTGCACAAGAGAAAGGTGGAGAGTGTTTATCAGAAAAATATATTAATAGTAAAACAAAATTATTGTGGCAATGTTCAGAGGGACATACATGGAAAGCCACACCAAATGCTGTGAAGAGAGGTACTTGGTGTCCTTTTTGTTCTGCTAATAAAAAAATTACATAAAATATATTTCGAATAAAACAAGCTCTGAAAGATCTTGAACCATAATATAGACCGACATATTTTTCAGGATGACTATCCTTATGTATTTCTTTATCGTTTCAACTGCTTCAACTCATGAATAGATCTTTCGACTTCGGATCGCAAGCGCTCCTTCGCTCAAGATGACAGTCTTTTTCAACGTTTCAACGTTTTTCAACCTTCGTCCAAGGCTTCGCAGGACAGGCAACAATTCAACATTTAGACATTAAACGCCTAAACTTCTAAACTGCTAAACTCTCAACTCTCTTATCCTTGTCCTTTTCAAATAAATCCCTTAAATTTCCTGATTGAATCAGGAAAGGAACTCATGTTATCACTTCTCACTGTTCTTGGAATTGCTATCGCCTTGGCCATGGACGCCTTTGCGGTTTCGATCTGCTATGGTTGCGGTTTAAAGAAATTTTCCGCCAGGATCATGATCTGGGTGGCACTTGCTTTTGGGCTCTTTCAGGGGGGTATGACCTTTCTGGGCTGGCTTGGCGGCGGGTTGTTCGCGGAATATATCGAAGCGATTGACCATTTTGTAGCTTTTGGTTTATTGGCCTTCATCGGTGGAAAGATGATCTATGAAGCTTTCACGGGAGATAATGAATGCTATGTGGTGGATCCCAAAAAATTCGATATAAAACGACTGCTGATACTGGCTTTGGCAACCAGCATTGATGCTTTGGCGGTGGGGCTGAGCTTTGCCTTACTTGAAACCGCCATCCTCATTCCCTCACTTATCATTGCAGCCGTAACCCTGGTATTCTCTATGATCGGTGTCGCGGCGGGACACGGACTTAAAAAGGTCCTTGGCCGAAAAGTTGAGATCGTCGGAGGCGTGATCCTTATCATTATCGGCATTAATATCTTAGTCACTCACTTGAGCGCATAAAGGAGCCATATATGAAATATCCAATTAAAAGTGAAGATATCTATCAATTGAATTTTGTTTCCTCACCGCAGATGTCGCCCAAAGGCGATAAGATCATTTACGTTAACAAGCGAACAGATAAAAAGGATCAATGTTATTATTCAAATCTGCAACAGATCCATGTTCCAACAAAAAGTGATATTCCTTTTACACAAAAGGGAAAGTATCAGGATATCATGCCGCGCATAAGTCCGAGCGGCAGACAATTGGTTTTCGTGAGAATAAAAAAGGGGAAGTCATCATTGCGCAGTATCAGCATGTACGGCGGCGAATCAAGGGAATTGACGACCTTGCCGTACGGGGATGTCAATGAGATCAAATTTTCCCCGGACGGGAAACAGATAGCGGTTTTGTTCGCAAAATTGAAATCAGAGATCCCTTTAGAGAAAGATAAACCGAAAGAACCCGTTTGCCGGGATACTGAGCGCTTGTTCTATCGTCTGGACGGACACGGCTTCATTGACGAAGAACCCAATCAAATATATCTTTTAAAAGCATCAGGCGGCAACATGAAAAAACTGACAGAAGCAAGGCATGGCGTTGCCCAATTTGCATGGTCGCCCGATAGCAGCGAAATAGCCTACACCACAGTTGATCATGATATTCTTGAAATGCACATGGATGAAGAAGATATTTTTGTGATCGAACTTGAGGATAAACATGTATCAAAATTATCCAAGCCGGCCGGCCCCGTCAGCTTTTTGCTCTATTCCCCCAATGCGAAAACGATCTATTTCGGCGGACATTTCAATCCTCATTACAGCTGGGGCGCTGATAATACGGACATTCAGGCACTTGACCTTGAAACGGGAAAAATAAAAAATCTGACGGAGAAACTTGACCGCACAACGGATATGCTGACGCTCGGCGATATTACGCCATCATTCGTTTCTCAGACACCTATCATTAAAGACGGTAAAATGCTTTTTACCATTTCTTCGGAAGGGGCCAACCCGCTTTACTCGGTCGATCTTGAAACGGGAGAACTTGAAAGTGTGCTTGAGGGTCCCGAGTGCATCGTATCCTACAGCGCCTCTTCTGATGCAGAAAATATTGCCATTCATCTGGCTCAGTTGGAGCGTCCGGACGAGATTTGGCACTTGACCCTGACCGAAGAGAAACACTTAACCCGAGTTTCGTTTACCAACGATAAATATTTGGATAAATTGAATTTTACAACACCTGAGGTTATGCGTGTTCCGGTTAAAGATGTAGAGATCATGGCCTGGCTTCAGTTGCCGCCGGATTTTGATAAGAAGAAAAAATATCCCTTGATCTTGAATATTCACGGCGGTCCCAGAACCCAATACGGATATACCTGGTTCCATGAGATGCACACCTTTGCCGCGAATGGTTTTGTGGTCGTTTATTCCAATCCCCGGGGATCCCAGGGATATGGAAAAGCCTTTGCGGACGCTATTACGGGCAAGTGGGGTCAACCCGCTCTTGACGACGTTCTGGCTGTAGTTGATGCCGTCATCGAAAAAGGGTATATTGACGACAAACGTTTATATGTGACCGGCGGATCCTACGGTGGATATATGACAAACTGGGCTGTCACGCAAACGAATAGATTTCGAGCAGCCGTAACACAACGTTCGATCTGCGATCTTGGAACTTTTTTCGGAACTTCGGATATCGGATGGGACCTTGTGGATGAATTCAAAGGAACCCCCTGGGAGAAGCCCGAAGTTTATGAAAAATGGTCCCCCTTGACCTATTTGAAAAATATTGATACGCCATTGATGATCATTCATTCCGAAAATGATCTTCGCTGTCCCATGGAACAGGCTGAACGCCTTTACGCCCCCCTTAAATATATGGGAAAAGAAGTTCGTTTGATCCGTTTCCCTGAATCTTCCCACGGTCTCAGTCGTGGCGGAAGACCCGATAGGCGAATTAAACGATTGGAATTAATGATCGAATGGTTTGAGAAATACCAGTGATTTGAAAGGGCGGATCCCGGTTCCGCCCATGCACAGAAATAACAAAATAGAGGAATTCTATGAAATACACAAAATTAGGCGCACGCGGACCAAAGGTTTCAACCATCGGTTTCGGTGCATGGGCGATCGGCGGAATGAATTGGGGTAAGACGGATGATGATGTCTCCCGAAATGCTTTAAGAAAAGCTCTTGAGAACGGATTGACCTTCATCGATACGGCAGACGTATACGGCTTTGGCCACTCTGAAGATCTCATCCGGGAAGTTCTGGAAGAAATGAATATGAAAGAAAAGGTCGTTGTGGCGACCAAGGCCGGCAATGACTTTTACAATACCAGCAAGGATGATGATGAAGGCTATGGACCTATTCGCCAAAATGCCGGCTACGATTACATCATTTCGGCTGCAGAAAAAAGTTTAAAACGCCTAAACGTGGACGCACTTGATATTCTGCAACTTCACAGTCCCGACACTGAAAAACTCAAACGTGACGAGCCCTGGCTTGCGCTGGAAAAATTAAAGCAAGACGGCAAAATAAAACATGCCGGCTGGAGCGTACAGTCTTTCCAAGAAACAAATCAAGCTTTTCTGCTGGACGATCATAAGGATCTGCTTGATGTTATTCAGGTTCGCTACAACCTCCTGGAACGGGAAGCTGAAAAGGTCCTATTTAAAAAATCCGAAGAATACGGGATTGGTGTGATCGTACGTATTCCGCTGCTGTTCGGTTTTCTGACAGGCAAGTTCAGCAAAGATGCCAAATTCGATCCGGAAGACCATCGAAGCATGAATCTGTCACCTGAAAAGCTGAAGAATTATCTTAAACAGCTGGATAAAATGCAGCCGCTGTATGATAAATATCCCGATCAGACAAAAGCACAGCTTGCCTTACGATTCTGTATCACGCATTCTGCCTGCCATGTTGCCATCCCGGGAGCCAAGACTGAGAAACAGGTGTTGGATAATATTGCAGCATCTACGCTCGGACCTTTGCCCAAAGATGATATTCCAGCTTTATAGTTCTATTAAAGACTTACGAGTATGGAGTAGGGAGTAAGTATAAATATAATTTTTGAAATCTTATACTTACTCATTCCGTGTCATTCGCAATAATATCTTCGTTGATACTGACTGATTTTTCTTTCAATTGCTTTAAGAGTTTTTCCTGCATTTCCTTTGCCGGGTCTTCACCGTAGAGCTTAAGGAGATATGTCAAGGCAATGGTCTCAACAATAACAGAGATATTTTTTCCGGGATTGATCGGGAGGCGGATGTGCGGAATATTCACACCGAGAATATTCGTATATTCCTCGTTCAGCCCGAAACGTTCGTAATTATCCTTTGGATCCCAACGTAAAAGTTCGATCATCAACTCGACACGTTTTTGTACGCGGACAGCTCTGGCACCGAATATCTTCCTGATATTAACGATCCCCAGCCCTCTAACTTCGATCGTATCCTGTAATAGCTCTTCAGGTTTTCCAATCAGGACATTTTTGGAGGTTCTTTGAATATTGACAACGTCATCCGCTACGAGACGATGACCTCTTTCAACAATATCCAGAGCGATCTCGCTTTTACCTATACCGCTTTTTCCGGTAAGCAGAATACCCACACCGTAAAGGTCGACCAGACCGCCGTGAATGATAGTTGTCGGAGCAAATTGAGTATAAAGATAAGTGCCGATATCCTGCAGGAATTGCATAATATTGATGTCTGTTTTCAGTAAGGGAGTATGTGTCTCATTGGCCAGTTCAATAATGATCGGAGGTATTTTTTGAGTATCGACAAATATGATCCCGGGCACCTTCATATAGAGCATTTTTTTAAAGACACTTTGCATGGCTGCGGGTGACAAGGTCGAAACAAATTGCATTTCCTTATTTGAAAATACCTGTAATTTGTGACTTGGAAAATCTTCCCAGAATCCCGTCAATTCAAGTCCGGGAATATTTAGTGAAGAAGAAGTTATTACAGCTTTATCACCCACTTCAGGGTTGATCTGCTGCAAATGCAATTTGCTTTTTGTCTCTGAGATGAGAACCGAAATAGTTAGTTTATTCATGTTTGCTTTTAAAATGACCTTTATATTTTCTGAGTTGGCGTAACATTTTCTCTACAGCAATGTCAACGGATTTAATGAGTTCTTCATCTTTTTCATGAATGGTTAGCGTCTTTTTTGGAGCTTGAACGATCAATTCAGCTTCATACTCATAATCCTTTATACGTTTTACTATAACATGTACAGATGTGACACGATCAAAAACCTTTGAGAGTCTTTTAACTTCATTGTCGATATAAGCTCGTGTTTCTTCGGAGATAGTAAAATGTCTTGCTGTAATCATAATTTTCATAGCCTACTCCTTTATGTTATTTTTTAGATGATCATACAAAAATATACAATAATTTAAGGGTTAAGGTCAAGATTAAGATTGAGGCATAAGATTAAGTTTTGAGATAGAATTTAATCGTCTTTTTCCTGATCATTGAATTCCAACTGATCACCGTCTGCAGTATAGTGCTCATCTTTCTTTTTATCCGCTCTTGGGTGCGCTTTGCTATAAGCTTCTTTCAGTCGATCCATTCTCACATGCGTATAGACCTGTGTTGTTGACAAGCTTTCGTGACCAAGCATCATACGCACAGATTCCAGATCGGCACCTTCGTCCAACAAATGTGTGGCGAAAGAATGTCTTAGAACATGGGGTGAGTTTTTCTTGGCTCCGTCTGAAACGGCTTTTAAATATTTTTCAACACGCAATCGCACATTCCTGACAGAGATCTTTTTGCCGGTGCGGGAGAGAAATAAAGGATCTTGATTTCCGGGTTTCCCGAATTCCCGTTCATAATAGCTTAAATACAGTTTCAAAGCATCATGGCTCATTTTACCCAAGGGGAGCAAGCGCTGTTTGTTCCCTTTGCCTGTAACGGATATCAGATTATTCCTGAATTGAATATCTCTCAATTTCAAGTCGATCAACTCGCTGAGACGAATTCCGGCAGCATAAAAAAGCTCTATCATTGCCGCATCTCTTGCAGTAATGAAATCTGTGACTTCAAAATTTTGAAAAAGCTTACGGGTTTGCTGTTTACTTAAAACGCTTGGCAGAGTTTTGGGGATCTTCGGCGATCTGATGGAATATGCCGGATTCTTTTCTATCCATCCTCTTCTCAGGCAATATTTGAAAAACGATTTCAAGGCAGCCAGTTTTCTGCCGGCTGATCTGGCTGTATATTTCAATTCCGTGAGCATGCCAAGAAAATGACGAAGCGTGACTTTATCAATTTCCTTCAAACCCACTTCATCCCTGCTGAAATAATCACAGGCAAAAAGATAGAACTGGGAAAGATCTCTCCGGTAAGCATCGATGGTATGATCTGAGTATGATCTCACCGAGCTCATATAGGAAAGGAAATCATTTATGGCGTCAATAAAATTCATAATGCTTGCTCATGTCATGTAAAATCGCGATAAAATATGTTATCCCGACTGAAATGGAGTGATCTCAAACTACTAAGTTATGTTTTGTTGTTTGAGATTTCTCTACTTCTCTCATCCGTCATTTGACGGATTCGATCCGGTCGAAACGACAAACAACTTTAGTTTTTACAATTCAATTTTTCAGTGTTCAGCGCCTGGCGCTCAGTACCCAGTGCTTCATTTGAGGGTTTCCCTCAAATGTTCCACCAGTCTTGTCATATCATCCGGAAGAGGTGCAATTACCGTAAGAGGTTCTTTTGTAACGGGGTGTTGGAAATGCATTTCCGAACAATGGAGAGCCTGACGATCGATCATATCAAGAAGATGAATGGCGATCTTGCGATGACGCGGATTCAGTCCGCCCAATTTCTGTGTTTTACCGCCATACATCTCATCGCCGATCACCGGATGGCCCAGATCTGACATGTGGACACGGATCTGATGTGTGCGTCCGGTCATGATCTGAACTTTAACCAAAGAAACGAATTCAAATTCTTCCAACACTTCCCACCGTGTCTCTGCCGGTTTGCCAAAGCGATCATCATCATATGCCGCATATCGCTGTCTGTCATTCTTATGACGTCCAATATTTTTTTTTGTCACGCCCACGGGTTCTTTAAAAACACCCCATACCAGCGCCGTATAAAATTTCTCGATCTTTCGATATTCAAACTTTCTGGCCATGATATTATGAGCATGGTTGTTCTTTGCCGCAATGATCGCGCCTGATGTATCCTTATCAAGGCGGTGAACAATACCGGGCCGGTATTCTCCGCCCACATTGGACAAGGTGGTACACCGATGGGCAAGGGCATTGACCAAAGTCCCGGTTCTGTTCCCGACTGCCGGGTGAACCACTAAACCGGGAGGTTTGTTGATCACGATCAGATCGTTATCTTCATAAATAACTTTCAGGGGAATGTTTTCGGGTTCGACTTCCAAAGGAGCATACCGGGGGATCTTAACGGTGATCATATCTCTGGGAGAAACCTGATAAGACGCTTTTATAACAGTTTGCCGATTGACAGTTATCAGATCCCGATCTATCAATTCTTTTACTTTTGTTCTGGAAATATCTTTAATGGACTCGGCAACAAATGTATCGATACGCGTTGGTTTTTGAGCCGAACGAACAGCAATGCAATAGGTATCATACCCACTGCTTTCTTGAAATAATGTATCGGTCATGATTCTTTATCTGTTTGTGTTTCAGATAAGTTCGATCTTTTATGTTTTATCTCTTCTGTGATCGTATATATAAGGAAAAGGCCAACACCTATGGTTATACAGGAATCTGCAACATTAAAAATGGCAAAAGGGTTAAAAGGCCAAAATCCGAGATCGACCTTGATGAAATCGGTCACACGTCCCCTAAAAAAACGATCGATAAAATTACCAATGGCCCCGGAAAAGATCAGGGTAAAAGCAATGTAATTGATCTTAACATTGGGATTTTCCTTGATAATCCGGTAGAAGAAATACAGAATGAACAGCAAAGCGAAAATTGAAATATATTTCAGAAGAGGAATACGAATACTGAAAGCCACTCCCGTGTTCTCGACATGGGTAAATGTAAGAACCTCACCCAGGACATTGATGTCCTGCCAGGAATAAAAATCTTCCAGAGGGAGTTTTTCGCGGATGGTATGCTTGCTCCATTGATCCAGACCAACAAGTCCCAAAAAAAGAATCATGCAAACAACCAGAAGAACGATCTTTTGAGTTTTATTCATGCTTTGCCTTTCGGGCTTTTATTTGAAAATACCAACGTAATATTGTTGGAAGCAGTGTCAGGCTCAGGAACATTGATGTCATCATGGAAACCCACATAAGCGTCGTGATATCCCGATGTACCGTTAGAGGAGTAAAGAAAAGCACACTCATTCCAACGGCCAGGCCGACCGCATTTGATACGATAGGACGAACAGCGTACTCAAAACCCTTTTCCACTGATTTTAGCTCAAGAGCCACAGAAGTCAGATGAATGGCATAATCCACGTTAATGCCCATGGCAATACTGAATACAAGTGAGGAAATAACGGTCAGGTGAATGCCGGACATTCCAAGAAAGCCAAAAAGGAACCAAGATGTAATAATGACGGGAATAAGAGAGAAAATAGACGGCCGAAGTCGTTTAAAAGCAATCAGCAGAAGTATGAACATTACAATCACCGAAACGATCATTGTGTTCTTCAAGTTTCGGATCATATCTTGGTTAAGATCTTCCATAATATATGACATGCCGGTAATATCAACTCTTGCCTTTTCAAAGTCCCTGCTTTTTACCACGTCCTGAAGTTGAAGGAGAGTGGTCGTTGATATATCTCTGGGCAGGACAGTTATTTTCATCGCTTCATTTTTAAGACTAAGCGTATGTTGCAAAGGCATATTGTTTTGGTTTAAAAAATCTGTCAGAATAGCGCGCTCCGGTGAAAAATATCGCATCATTCTCATGGCGGGCTGATTCATGATGCCGTCAACAATATCATATGGAGAGATCACCCCCCCGTAATGCCCTAAACTGTCAGTCAATTGACCGATCTCTGACCTGAATTCACTGTCCAGAATATTTTCTTGATGTTCCACGAATACATAAAGGGGCAAGCTTCCGCCCTGAATTTCCGTAATGGCATTCGCATTGACGGTTACATCGGTATTATTCTTAAAAAGAGAAAGCTGATTAAAATCAGTCTTAACATTTGAGAAAGTGATAAAAGCTGAAATAATGATCACGATTGAAATGACGATCGAGGGCCAACCCCAAAGTTTTTTAAAGAATTTTCCTTTTAAACGAGGTTTTCGGATATTCTCAGGTTCGAAATCAAAAAAGTTAATTAAGAACAAAGGAAGAGTGAACCACGTGGCAATACCCGCGAAGAAAATACCAGCCGATGAATAAAAGGCAAGTTCCCGAACCGCATTGGTATCCATAACAAGTAATGATAAAAAACCGCCGGCAGACGTAACGGTGGTAATGACCATGGGAATTCCCACCAGATTCAAGGTACGCCCAACTGCATCTTTTTTAGATCTTCCTTCTGACCGGGATTCAAGATAATGCGAAACGAAATGCAATCCGTCTGCAGACCCGATGATCAAAGTGAACAAGGGTGCAATTGCAGTAATTATGGACATTTTTTCTCCGGTCCAGCCGATAAGGCCCATTACCCAGAGAGCACCGACAAACGCAGGAACGACCGATAAGAGAGTAGCCTTCCATGAACGCATCTGAGACCTGAAGATCATGATCACAAAAAAGATCGCGATCAAGGGCAAATATGTTGTGACCGTGGTAACAATATCAATAACGCGCTTTTGAATATAAGCGGTTCCGCTGACATAGTATTCATAACCGGAATCTTCCAAAATACGGTCAATTCTCTGGATCGTTTTCCGGTTGATCGTACTATCTGCAAATAAGGAAAGGAAAACATTCCATTCTCCATCGTGATATTTAGCCGATGAGAAACCTTTGATCAATTCCATATCCACAAATTCGTGGTTCATGACGGGAGAGATGATATAAGAAATACCCGGCAGGGTAATAAGGGAATCGTGAAGCCCCACGATCGCATTCTGCAACTCCGTATCGAGAGTATCTTTGCCTGTTTTCAAGAGAACGATCAGTTCGTCTTCATTTTCAAAGATCACGTTCATTTCGTCAAAAATATCTTTAGACGGGGAATGATTGGGCATAAAGATCAACAAATTCGAATCGCTTTCCACCTGTGTCATTCCAACAACAGCCAACATCATCAGTAAAATAAAAAAGACAAGATATGGTATCTTATTCTTTTCCATTAAATTAGTAAAACGTTTATAATCTCGTCTCATTTTACATCTTTTCCTTGTTCTCGTACATCTTTTCCAGGTGGTTGTGCATCAGATGATAACATTTGTTCATCAATTCATGACGTTGTTCATAGGTATATTCGTTAGTGTCGATCTCAGGCAGAACATCGATCTCGATATCACTTTTATAAAAACTGTGGTTTCCGGGCGGCATCATTTCGCGAACACCTTTCATTACGACCGGTAAGATAGGTAATTTGTGCTGAATAGCCATCACAAAAGCACCCAAACGGAATTTTCCCAACCGGCCGTCCTTAAAACGACTCCCTTCGGGAAACACCATCAGTGACAGTTTTTCTTTTTTTAATTTTTCAAATTGCTGATTAAGATGATCAATGGATTTACCCTTGACTTTATTATCCACAAAAATGAACCCCGATTTGCTCATTGCTTGACCAATGAAGGGCATCTTGCGCACTTCTTCTTTTGCCACAATTCGCATATTGATAGGGAATCTGCCCAATAAATAGAAAACGTCCACGGCGCTTTCATGATTTGCTACAACAATATAAGGTTTGTCTTCAATATTGTGTGTTCCATTGATGGTCATCTTTCCGGGACACGCCCATGTTGCCCACTTTCCCCAGGCTTTGATCATTTTATTATAAAATGACATGCGGCGAATGAAGGGCGAAAGTAAAATAATTGTCCCGCCAATAAATATATTTCCAAGATAGATCAGGAAATATATCCCAATATTTCTAAATATATTTACTTTTTTCATGATCCGATTTCGATTTTATCGGTCCCCATATAAGGTTGCAAAACTTGGGGTATGAGGAGACTGCCGTCGGATTGTTGATAATTTTCTATTAGGGCGATCACCAAGCGCGGTGTTGCAACGCCTGATCCGTTCAATGTATGTACAAAATGCATGCCCTTTTCATCCTTATAACGGATATTGGCACGTCTTGCCTGAAAATCTTCAAAATTACTGCAGGATGACACTTCCAGCCATTTTTTACTTCCGGGTGCCCACAATTCGATATCCCTGCATCTTGCTGCGGCAAAGCTGAGATCGGCCGTGCACAATTCAAGAACGCGGTAGGGAAGTTCCAGACGCCGGAGAACGGTCTCGGCATTTTTGATCAGCCCTTCCCATGCATCGTGTGATCTTTCGGGGCGTACGAATTGTACCATTTCAACTTTGTTAAATTGATGTAAACGTTGCAATCCACGCGTATCTTTTCCGTATGAACCGGCCTCTCTGCGAAAACATCCTGAAAATGCGACATATTTAATGGGAAGTTCGGATGGATTTAAAACCTCTTCCCTATGTATGTTCGTAACGGGAACTTCAGCCGTCGGTACCAGCCAAAGATCGTCCTCCTTTAGAAAATACATATCATCTGCCATTTTGGGCAGTTGTCCCGTGCCTGTGGCAGAATCGGAATGAACCAGAAAAGGCGGGAATATTTCGGTATATTCATGTTCTTTTACATGCAGATCCAACATGAAATTGATCAATGCGCGTTCCAAACGTGCGCCCCAGCCGGTGTAAAGCGGAAAACCACTTCCCGATATCTTAGCGCCTCGTTTCAGGTCCAGCATATTGAGCGCTTCTGCTATGTCTAAATGATCTTTGGGTTCAAAATCGAATTCACGTTTTTCCCCCCAGGAAGAAACCACTACATTGTCAATTTCGCTTTTGCCCACAGGCGACTCAGATGAAGGATAATTTGGAATTGCCAGAAGTTTTTCTTTCAATTCCAGGGCAATTTCCGATAATTCGGCGTCATTTTCTTTGATCTTTGAGCTGAGTTTTTGCATATCCGCGATCTCAGCGGAAGCATCTTCTTTATTTCTTTTCTTTAAAGCGATCGCCTGTGAAACGGTATTGCGGCGATTTTTCATATCGTCGGTTTCTTTTGACATGGACCGGCGTTTGTCATCCAGATCCAAAACAGCCTTAAGATCAACTTTAACATTCTTGGTTTCGATCCGCCTTTGGATCATTTCCGGATTTTCACGTATTTCTTTGATGTCGAGCATGTTTTCCTTCCTATATCAAAGAAAAATACAAATTCAAAGAGCAAATGCCCATTAAAAATTTGTATAAAGTAATAAAAAAGAATAATTATTTGTCAAATTGTAAGAGCGAAAGGCTCTCGATATTTATAAGTAACTCTATCTAAAACGTCAGCAGCTTGTTTTATAATAGAATAATCCCCGAATGGAATGAACAATAATAGAGATTGGATCTTAATGATACCCGCAACCGCAGGGCGGTAGAATAAATATTTAATATATCGTACAACCACGCTGTGGTTGTTATTATTTTGAAGGCATTATTTCTATTAAAATCTATCCCCTCCGGGGATGTGTTTTAATTCATGCTGCATACAAACATTAAATATTTCGAGCAAGTCAAAAGAGATTAAACAACAAATTTAAACGATGTTTGAAGCTCAATCCTGGATTTATCCGCACTCTGGCAAAATAACACTATTATATCTATGATTTGAATTCTCTTAGAACCCGTACCAGCAAATCTATCTCTTCTTCCGAGTGTGCCGACGACAACGTGAACCTGAAATAATCCGGCTTTTCGGGATAGCGTATAAAGGACGGATAAATGCCGGCCTCTTCAAGCATTTTAGCCAGACGATCGCTTTCATTGTTATCTTCAATAAAAATATTGATACCGGGAGCGGCATTCACGGGAATATCATAGCCTTGATCCGCTAATTCCCGTTTTACTTTAAGGCTGCGTTTTTGCAGTAGGGTGATGATTTGGCGGTTTTCGATAAGATGATCAATGGACGCAATCGCTGCCGCAACGGTGGGAAGCGGCATGGCGGAAGTAGTGGCATAAGCTGTTGTATCCCTAATACCGGAGATACATCCGGCAAGTCCGGACACAAATCCACCCGCAACTCCGACGGCCTTTGACAGCGATCCGCTGATCAGCAGATGCTTCTTTGAGATATGGTCTTGTTCAACCGCGCCGCGGCCATGTTCACCCAGTAAACCCATGGCATGGGCTTCATCAATGACCAAAGCGCCCTCGTATTTTTCTACCACAGCCTCGTATTCCTTTAAAGGCGGTAGTTTTGCATAGACCGAATCCGTGACCACACAGGGTTTTTTACCGTGTTCTTTTATGTGTGCATGCAAAGTGTCAATATCTTCCGGGAGCTCCATGCCGGGCAATCTGCTCATTTTAAGGGCAACTTTCAAGCTGGGATGACATTGCGGATGATAATAGACAAAAATATTTTTATCCTCAAAAACTTCAAACAAAGCAATATTGGCCATGTAACCCGTAGGGAGCAAAGCCGTATCTTCCGTGCCGAGGAATTCAGTGATCTTGTTCTCCAATTCAATGTGCAGGGGATGGTTTCCTGTTGTCACACGTGATCCGCCGCAATTCAAACCGTGGATATCCAAAGTTTGTTTGATCACATTATGAAGTTTTTCGTTTCTTGACATGCGGTGATAATCGTAACCGCCGAAGAAGAGGTATCGTTTATCATTCCAGATGATATGTACCTTTTCGCAGGGACTGAGTACGGGGGTGGTCATAACAACGTTCCTTATTCCTTTAGTGATGTAATATATCGCATAATGATGTAAATGTAAAGATGCGATTAATCGCGTCTTTACATCTCTGGTGATTTGATGTTTTATGTTCACTTTTAGTATTTTTATATGTACATTCCCGCGTTAAAACGAAAGGGATTTCATGGACATTTTTGCATCTCTCCCACCAAATTTAACACATTATCTTATCATACCATTATTGATCATGATCGCAAGGATCTGTGATGTGACCATTGGTACCATCAGGATCATTCTCGTCTCGCGGGGCGAACGGCTTTACGCATCGCTGGCCGGGTTTGTTGAGGTTCTGATCTGGATCGTGGTTGTTTCGCATGTCATGGGAAATCTCGGTGGTTGGTTAAACTACATTGCCTATGCTGCGGGATTTGCCTTGGGTAACTATATAGGCATCACCATTGAAAGACTTCTTGCCATGGGAATGGTTGTAATGCGCGTAATTACCAACAAACCGGCAGATGATCTGATAGAACAATTGAAACAGGAGTATCATGGCGTTACCAGTATCGCTGCAAGAGGGGTTTCAGGCGAAGTTCGCTTAGTTCTTGCGGTTGTTAAACGCAAAGACATTCCCTATTTTTTAAAGATAGTAAAAAAGCATAACCCTAAAGCTTATGTATCTGTGGAAGATGTCAGGCATCTCAGCGAAACCCATTTGCCACCTAAAGCCAAAAGAAGAAGTCAAATAGACCAAAGTTTCAGATTCAGCCTGAAAAGGAAATAGTTTAACGTTTAGGGTTAAATGTTTAAACCGGCGTTTATTAAACCTTAAACCTTAAACTTTAAATGATTATTGTATAGAACATCAAATATATTGCATGGTAAAATTCCCGAAATAACGTTATATTGAACAAGGGACTAAAAAAACAAGAAGCTGTGTGGAAAATTTAAAGGAGTTCATGATGAAAAAATGGACATGGATCCCTCTTGTATTGATGCTCCTGATCCTAAGCTCATGTGGAGACAAAATGATCGAAGCACCTATTGCAAAGAAGATCGACAAGGAATTGACCGTTCACGGTGATACGCGCATTGACCCCTATTACTGGTTGCGCGAAAGAGAAGATCCCGAGGTCATAGAATATCTTGAAGCTGAAAATGCCTATGCCGACGCTCAGATGAAAGACACGGAACGACTGCAGAAAAAACTCTACAAGGAAATGGTCGCCCGAATTAAACAAGATGACGAATCGGTTCCGTATTGGATGAACGGATACCTGTATTACAGTCGCTATGAAAAGGGGAAAGAATATCCTATCTATTGCCGTAAACCGGCTGAAGATGCAGAAGAAGAGATCTTGATCGATGTAAACGAACTGGCGGAAGGTTACGCTTTTTATCGGGTCTCCGGCCTTTATATTTCACCGGATAACAAGATGCTTGCTTTTGGTGAAGATACATTGAGTCGTCGTAAATACACTCTGCGTTTTCTCGATCTTGAAACCCGGGAATTCTTGCCGGATCAAATTTTGAATACACCGGGAGGCGTTGCCTGGGCCAATGACAACAAAACCATTTTTTACAATTTAAAGGACGAAACCCTTCGTCCGGCTCAGACGTGGCGCCACGTACTGGGAACAGATGTAAAGAATGACGAAATGGTCTTCGATGAAATAGACCCGACTCTCTATCATGGGTTGTTCCGCACCAATAGCGGCAAATACATCATGCTGGTCTCGCAGGCTTCTTTAACAACGGAATATAGTTTCATCGATGCAGACAATCCCGACTCAGAACCTGTTGTGGTGCAAAAACGTATTCGCGGATTGGAATACCATCCCACACATGTCGGTTCGGTATTTTATATTTTGACCAACGAAAATGCTCAAAATTTCAAACTTATGGCAACCCCGGTTTCCGCCCCCGGTAAAGAGAATTGGAAACAGATCGTCGGTCATCGTGACGATGTATTGATCGAAGGCACGGAATTTTTCAAAGACCGGTACGTGCTTCAGGAAAGAAGCAATGCGGACACTAAATTGCGCATCTTGTCCTATGATGGTAAAGTCGACGAATATATTAAATTCGATGAGGAAGCGCATGATGTCTGGATCGGGACCAACCGTGAATTCGATTCGGAATGGCTGCGTTTCGGTTATGAATCGATGGCTACGCCGAGCTCAACGTTTGATCAGAACCTGCTGACGGGTGAACGTATACTCAAAAAAGAACGACCCGTTCTTGGCGGTTTCAACAAAGAAAATTACGAGACAAAACGACTTTGGGCGGAAGCACGTGATGGCGTAAAGGTTCCGATGTCCATCGTATACCATAAAGATACGCCGCTTGACGGATCTGCACCCCTTGTGTTATATGGATACGGTTCCTACGGAATTAATATGACACCGTATTTTTCAACGGTCCGGCTCAGTCTTCTGAACCGAGGTTACATATGGGTGATAGCGCATATCCGCGGCGGTCAGGAAATGGGACGTTATTGGTATGACAATGGCAAGCTGCTCAAAAAGATGAACACATTTAACGACTTCATCGATTGTGCCGATTATCTGGTAGAAAACAACTATACCACCTATGACAATATGGTCGCTATGGGCGGTTCCGCCGGCGGTTTGCTGGTTGGCGCCGTTGCCAATCTTGCTCCTGAAAAATTCGCCGGTGTAGTTGCACAGGTGCCGTTCGTTGATGTTGTGACCACCATGCTGGACGACAGTATTCCGCTGACCACCAACGAATACGACGAATGGGGCAATCCCAATATCGAAGAATATTACGATTACATGATGAAATATTCGCCCTATGATAATGTGGAAGCAAAGGACTATCCGAACATGCTGATCACAACCGGCTTGCACGATTCTCAGGTCCAGTACTGGGAGCCCGCAAAATGGACAGCCAAATTGCGCGATATGAAGACAGATGATAATTTGCTGTTATTAAAGACAGAAATGGATTATGGTCACGGCGGCGCATCCGGACGTTTCCAGGTCTATAAAGAGATCGCGTTGGAATGGGCATTCATAATGAAAGTGACGGGCGACTAGTAACTAGTGACTGGTGAAAAAATAATAAATTTTGATTGCAAGGGCGGACCTAGGTGTCCGCCCTGTTCTTTTTCGTTTCAGTTTTATTCTTAAAGTCCTATATTTAGTGCTGAAAATAAGGAGTAAACATATGTTAGGAAAAAAATCGGATCCCAAAGATCTAAAAAAAGCACTGTTCTTAGAGCGTGAAAATGCCTGGGACCATATTCCGGAAACCCAGATGAGACCGCTTGAATCATATATGAATGAATATCGTTCATTCCTTGATTTCGGAAAGACCGAAAGAGAATCGGTGGACACCGCGATCGAGATCCTGGAAAAAGCGGGTTATGTCGATATCCGCAAGACCAAAGATACAAAAAATATATATTATAATCATTACGGCCGTGCGGTTGCGATCTTCCGCCAGGGCAAAGCCCCGATCGAAAAAAACCTTCGCATTTTAGTGGCCCATATAGATTCTCCCCGTTTGGATCTGAAGCAATATCCCTTGTATGAAGATGAAGAAATTGCCATGTTCAAAACACACTACTACGGGGGAATTAAAAAATATCAATGGGTTTCACGTCCACTTGCTTTGCACGGAGTGGTTGCTTTTCCGGATGGAACGGTAAATCCCATCGTGATCGGTGAAGACGAAGATGATCCGGTATTTACGATCGCAGACCTGTTGCCGCATCTTGCAGGTAAAGCTCAGATGGGCAAAAATGCCAAAGAATTCATCCCCGGTGAGAAGCTGAATATTCTGATCGGCGGCAAGCCCTTCAATGACGATAAAGAACTGAAAGACCGCGTAAAATTGCACGTATTATCCCTTTTGAATGATACTTACGGTATAACCGAAAAAGATTTTGTATCTGCCGATCTTGAGATCGTACCTGCAGGCAAAAGCCGCGATGTCGGTCTGGATCGCGCTTTTATAGGCGGATATGGACAAGATGACCGTGTGTGTTCATTTGCATCATTAAAAGCTGTGATCGATGCCGAAGATCCTGAAGTTTCATCATTGGTTCTGCTGCTTGACAAAGAAGAGATCGGTTCGGAAGGCGCCGCCGGCGCCAATACGGTGATCGCTGAATTGGTGCTGGGTTATGTGCTGGCTCGCCATGGCTTGGATAAATCCGGCGTGGTCCGCAGAATGCTGGCTAACGCGCAATGTCTTTCCGCAGACGTGAATGCCGCTGTGCATCCCGATTGGAAAGAAGTCCACGAACTTCGGAATGCAGGTTATATCAACGGCGGTTTGACCTTATCAAAATTCACGGGTGTGCGCGGTAAAGGCGGCTCGAACGAAGCTTCGGCGGAGTTTGTTGCACGTTTACGCAGACTTTTTGACGATAGCGGTATTATCTGGCGAATTGCCGAATTGGGCAAGGTAGATGAAGGCGGCGGCGGCACGATCGCAAAATTCATGTCTTATTATTGCATGAACGTCATTGATGCCGGTGTTTCGGTCCTTGACATGCATTCACCTTTCGAGATCACATCCAAGGCCGATATCTGGATGATGTATAATGCCTTCAAAGCATTTTTAGAGGACTAATATGAAAAAGGTTATCATTACATTATTTGTTTTGGTCAGCCTGGCTTCGGCACAGATCCTGGTGCATGGAAACGATTTGGCGGATACAGATCAACATTACATTAAAATGGAAGTCCACGAAACATTTGGTTCCAAATACTATGCTTATGTCGATTACGGACAGGATGCTCCAACGCGTTACCGCTTTGTGCAGAATGTAAAAGGCGAAAAACGCTGCTTTGATTCAGAAGTTGATATTTTGAATATCTTTTACAAGAATGGCTGGGAGATCAAAGCGGCTGTCACCGAACCTTACGGTGGTTCTGACGGAAGCTCTATCAGCGGTGAAACCTATTATATTCTTGAGCGGTTCAGACATAATTAAAAGGATGACAATATGAAATATTTCAATGCTATTTTAATCATGATTCTGGTTGCGTTGACGTCTTGTTCGTCTCCAACGGCGGACATCACGATACTTCACTGGAATGACTTTCATTCTCATAACACCTCTTGGGTACCGACCCACTACAATCAAGATAAACATACGGTGGGCGGATACGCCTTGTTGGATGCATATCTTGACAGCTTGGAACGCGTATTTCCGGGTGCCATAAGAGTTCACGCGGGTGATGATTTTCAGGGATCGCCTGTATGTGCCGTGACGAAAGGCGCATCTCAGATCGAGATCCTGAATGCAGTCAAACCCGATTTTTTCACGATCGGCAACCATGAATTTGACTATACATGGAAACACCTGGATTCACTGCGGCAGAATATTGCAAAATTCGGCATGTATTCAGCGAATCTTATCGATGATAAAACGGGTGAAAGCGCGACTCCTCAATTCAGAGTATTCTTTAGGAAAGGTTACCGTTTTGCCATGATAGCCTTGACCACTCCATATTTGAATGAACTAACTCTGCCGTCCAATTTGGAGGGGGTGGAGGTCGCCGACCCCGCCGAAACAGCTAGAAATCTGATCTCCTCACTGGAATCCCGGGGGATAGATCTTTTTATTGTTGTATCACATATGGGTATCGGATTGGATCGTAAATTGGCCGAAGACGTGCCTGATATAGATCTGATCATCGGCGGTCACAGTCATACTTATATGCGGGAAGCCGAACAGGTGAATGGTGTATGGATCGTTCAGGCTAATGATCATGGACGATACATTGGAATTACGAAATTTCATGTCGAAAACGGAGATATTACAACGATCGATATGGATTACGAAGAGACCATAGCAGGTAAATTAAGACCATCAAAAGATGTAGCGGCTGTTGTTAAAAAGTATGAAGAGCAGGTTGCCGAAGAAATGGATAAAGTCATCGGAACACTGGAGATCCCATGGAGATCGGGTGGAGATGAATCTAATCTTGGCAACTGGATCGCAGACGCTTTTCGTGAAGCGACCGGCACGGATATTGCTATGATGAATAATGGTGGAATTCGAAAAGGGCTTGACAGCGGACCTATTCTTGTCCGGGATATTTGGGAAATATCGCCTTTCGGCAATACTCTGGTGACCTTTGAATGGACCGGAGAAGAATTGATGAACGCTATGGATTTCATGGCATCCCGGGGACGATCGATGCAGGTATCCGGTATGGATATGATGCTCGAAGATAAGGTTGGCTTAGTTGATATTTTGGTTGGAGAAGAACAGGTTGACCCAGAAAAAGTCTATACGATCTGTGTGAATAATTATACAGCCAGCCAGGCGGAAAAATATTTTGGGACCGAGATCAATAATTTAAAGGAAACAGGATTAGTTGACCGGGATGTATTGGTCAATGCAGTGAAAAAGGACCCCGTTATCAGGTCGGAGATCGAGGGACGGGTAATTATTTTATGAAAAAGATCATCTTGATACTGTTGGCCATCTTTCTTTTTTCATGTAATAACGATCTTATATTTCCGGAGATTGAACGGGAAAATGATCCGGATACTAATCCGCTAAAACCTGAAAGGGAATTTGCTCTTTTAACACCACCCAAAAGGATATCGTTTGATGATTTCACCCGGGCTATTCCCGTGCCGGAAGTAACACCGCAGCTACAGACCGTATTTTACGATGGCGCGATCGGTGATTCTATTCCGGTTTACACACAACCCGATATGGACGATACGCTAAGCGGATATATCACGGATAATTCGGCCTTTTGGTCACAAGTATTACGTCCGGCGATCGATCCTTATCTCGATTCGCTCAAAGAACTTCAAAAATATCAAGCGATAAATGCCCTGACTTTGTTGATCTATGAAAGCTATATGGATTTTTTCGGTAATAGTTTTTATCGCTGGGGCGGAGACATTACCGACCGGGATCAACCGCAAAATTCATGGTCTCACAGTACGGCTATGGAACGCTATGGTATGGATTGTTCCGGTTTCGGTGCCTCTCCCTTTGAAGCCGGTGTTTTATTGGGTATCCTGGATTCCACATTGGAAGAATCTGCTTTTTCATGGTTTGGTTTCAGGCATATTTGCCGAACCGACCCATATGTTTCTGATGGGGGAGGGCGAAACGGTTCTACAAATAATTTCCGTATGGAAGTGTCCGATATGGATAAAGTCGGCCGTGTCATTACGACGATCTCTTCGGGCTCAACCCCCACTGACGCACAAATAGAACTGATGCAAGCGGGAGATGTGGTTATCAAACGTGGGCATATGGGTATACTTGTGGAGATCAACGAAGACCTTTATTTCCTTGAGTCCGGAGGCAGTACCGTCAACGAAGAAGGCTTATACACACCTTATCTGGCAAAAGATGCCCTGGAGGATTTTGCGAGTTACAGAACAACAACTATCCGGCGATGTTTACCCGACAAGGAAACAAGTTCAGGTATTGTGCGTTATTGATAAACCTGCCGGCTGGTATCCGAACGAAGAGAGGACATGTTGACAGGTCGAGAGTTGACAGGATTGTTATATATGAATGTGTAAAGACGCGATTTATCGCGTCTCCATTATGAGGAATGAAATATGAAAAAAACACTTAGTTTGATTTTTATTGCCATGATCGCGCTTTCCCTTGTTTCCTGTGGGAGCGTGGAAACCAAGCCTATCACTTTCGCATTTCTTGCCGATACTCACATTGGCACAGCGATCGGTGCTGATGATCTGAGAAATTCGGTAATGGATATCAATGAACAGGAAGGTATTGATTTTGTTATACTGGCCGGCGATGCCACGGAGTACGATCTGGCCGGGGAGTTGGATACGGTAAAGGCCATTATGGGTAAGCTGGAAGTTCCTTACCATATTATTCCGGGTAACCATGAATTAAAATGGTCGGCATCCGGCGGCGAAAAATTCAGAAAACTTTTCGGCGACGATAAATTCAATGTTGAATATGGCGGATACCGGTTCATAGGTGTCAATCAAGGCCCTCTGATGAGAATGGGTGAGGGCTTCATTGCGCGTGAAGACTTGAATTATGTTAAGGGATCTCTGCGTAAAATGAGACATAAGAAACAACCGGTATTTTTTGTCACGCACTATCCCATTGACCATACCGTTACAAATTCTTATGATTTTTTAGAGATCATCAAGCATTACAATGTACAGGCTATCCTTCACGGACACGGGCACAGTAACCGGCATAATGATTATTCCGATGTGCCGGGTATCATGGGACGTTCAAATTTAAGCAGGGGGGGTCCCGGCGGCTATAATATCGTGCATATTAAAGCAGATACCATGACCTGGACCGAAAGGCGTCCCGTAGAAAAAGAAAGCCTTGAACCATGGCTGGTTTTGCCCTTAAAAAAATTCGAATACACCAATTCCCATAAAGGTTTAAAACCGGAAATGGCTATCAATGCGAAATATCCTGAAATTGAAGTGGCGTGGTCGTACGATTCAGAATATTCCATTACGGCAGCAGTTGCCCAAACAGGCGATAAAGTGATCTTCGGTAATCGTTCCGGCAAAGTGATCGCACTTTCATCAGAAACGGGCAAAGAGATCTGGACTTACCAGACCGGCGGACCGATCTTTACCGAACCGGCAATACATGAGAAATATGTTTATGTGACATCAACCGACTCGGCCTTATATTGTCTGAATGTTGATACCGGAGAAAAAATATGGCGATATAAAACAAAAGCGGCTATTGTTGCTCATCCTGCCGTACATGATAATAAAGTTTATTTTGGCGGAAGTGACCACATGTTCCGGGCATTAAATGCTAAAACGGGTAAATTGGTTTGGGATTTTATGATGATGAGAAAATATGTAGAGACCAAACCATTGATCGCTGAAGGGAAAGTTGTTTTTGGGGCATGGGATACTTATTTATATGCCCTTGATGTAGAAAATGGGAATATGAAATGGATGTGGACGGGTGAAAGAAGCGGACTGTTGTATTCGCCTGCCGTTGTACATCCGGTCTATGCCCATGGAAAAGTGTTCATTGTCGCCCCTGATCGCGTGATGTCCGCTATCGATATAAAGACCGGAAAAACCGTTTGGCGTTCGGATACATTCAAGGTTCGCGAGAATAT